>JAJFUY010000081.1 GCA_021372185.1 Chlamydiales bacterium
AACCTTATATGGCGCTTGCTCGCATTGTATCGGGAGCCTGTATTGGCCTCGAAGCTGTTCGCGTAGAAATAGAAGTGGACACAGTACAATGCGACAAGCCCTTTTTAGTTATTGTTGGCCTACCAGATGCAGCAGTACGTGAAGCCAAAGATCGCGTACTTACTGCCCTAAAAAATTCTCACTGCGAAATACCCTTAATTGCCTGCACAGTAAATCTTGCCCCTGCTGATTTAAAAAAAGAAGGCAGTGCCTACGATCTCCCAATAGCTTTAGGGCTACTTTCCAATCTAAACATGATAAAAAAACAAGAGCTCTCATCCTATTTGATGGTAGGAGAACTTGGCCTTGGCGGTCATACAAGGCCAATTGTTGGCGCTCTTGCCTACGCTCACCTTGCCAAAGAGCTCAAACTAAAGGGCATAATACTTCCAAGCCATAATGGCTCTGAGGCCGCTTTAGTGCCTGGTATAGAAGTAGTAGCCTGTCACACCCTGCAAGATGCTATCGACTTTTTTAACGGTAAAAAAGTCGCTCTTCACTCTACTCAAAAACCGATGTCAACAAAACCAAAAGCACCCCTTGTTGACTTTAGCGAAATTCAAGGGCAGCTCCAGGCAAAACGCGCTATGGAAATAGCCGCAGCCGGTGGCCATAATGTAATCCTCACAGGCCCGCCCGGAACAGGTAAAAGCCTTTTAGCAAAAGCCTTAGTGGGAATCATGCCAAAGCTTGATTATGAAGAGGCGTTAGAAGTTACCAAGATTTATTCAATCGCGGGTATGTTAAACACGAGTACATTGATAGAAAATCGACCCTTTCGCTCCCCTCACCATACTGTAAGTTATGCAGGGTTGATTGGTGGCGGCAGCACTCCCCGCCCAGGAGAAGTTGTGTTAGCCCACCATGGCGTGCTGTTTTTAGATGAACTACCAGAATTTTCTCGTGCGGTTCTTGAGGCTATGAGACAGCCTTTAGAAGATCGCCAGCTTACAATAAGCCGAGCTGCAGGGTCATTAAAATTTCCCTGCTCATGCCTATTTGTTGCCGCTATGAACCCCTGCCCATGCGGGTATTTAGGCCACCCTGATAAACCTTGCCGAGATACCGCACTTCAGGTAGATCGCTACCAAAAAAAGATCTCAGGGCCGCTTTTGGACCGCATTGACTTACATGTCTGGGTCACTGCTGTATCTTCAGAAGACTTAATAGCCATGCACCAACAAGAAAGTACCCAAGTGATTTTAGAACGGGTAATTCAGGCAAGAAATCGCCAAAAAGCACGGTTTGGCACAAGCAAAACAAACGCCGAGATGTCCGCCAAAGAACTTCAACGATACATCCCTCAAGAAGGCCCCATCAAAGACCTCGTACGAGAAGCCATGGACAGCTTTCACATGTCTCTCAGGTCAGTGCACCGCGCCCTAAAAGTAGCCATCACCATCCAAGACCTTGCCAAAAGCGACACGCTTCAAGAAGAACACCTCCTCGAAGCCCTCAGCTTCAAACAACAGGAATCTACTAAATAAAAATCTTATTCTGTTTTTTGACACGTTTAAAAAAAGAATAAGATCAAGAAATAGGCGGCTCATACCCGGCTGGCACAAATAAGTGGTTCAACATATCATTGAAACCATAAACTGCTAAAAGCCGCTCGAAAGAACGGCTTTTTTTATGCAATCGAAGGGGGCGGATATTGCGATTCAGGCAATTCTCCGTCGAATCGCAGAACATGGCCCTTTTACCTACGCCTGATGCTGACTTTTGAGGACATATACAGTCTTGGGATCCTTTTCAGACGTGGCAATTCTGTAGATTACCCCTTCTTCTAACATTGTTTTTAGTCGATCGCGTGCTGCTCGGTCGGATATTTTCCAGAGCTTGGCCGCTGCTTTTGGCGAAATGACCTTTTGCTCTTGCAGGTATTTTATTATATCTTCCTCCCAAGCCCGTAGGAGAGGTTTTTTAATAACGGTTGAAAATAACACTAGGCGGAACTGATTATCGAGGTCCTCAACTAGAGGAGTCTTCAACCCCTGTCGATTACAAAGGGCAAATATCCTTTGTAAACCTGAGCCCCATTGTTCTATAAGCTTTACTTCCCGAAACACACGTCCTAAGACACGGTTTCGAAGACGAGAAAACCCTGCAAGCGCTTTCTGCATCGTTTGCCCAATTGGAAGCCCACCAGGATTTGTAAATTCGATGCGATCCTCAAAAATGGCAATCTGAATATGGCATCCTTTCATACTATAATCAGCATGAAGAATGGAATTTATGACTGCCTCACGTACCGCAAATTGGGGGTATTCAGGAATGTCTTCACGTATCATTCGACCAATTTTGCCTTCGAGGCGCGTATTCCTTTCGATGAAACGAATAGCGTCATCTATGGCAAAAGGAAGTGGGGCGTCAATATCTAGTTGATCAAGGATTTTCTCCTTCGTAGCGCCTGCAAAACGGGCACAGCGTATTATTGAGTCTGGAAAATGCTTTAAACGGTTTGGGTCGAATAACAAGACCCCTCCAACAGTAGGACAGAGTTTTCCTGAACGACTAGAAAAAATGCCAAGCATTTCAAGGGCTTTATCAGAGGGGTTTTTGTTTACAAGGCCAAAGGTCCTTTGTACCAAATCTACATTTATGGTCCCATTGAGCTGCGGCAACTCATCGTAAGTGAGATTTGCCGCAAAAAGCTTAAGAGCAGAGATCATTTCATCATCTGCCTTTCTATTAGTGCTGCCAGATCGAACGTAGACCCCTCTCTCTGGACCTTCTGATTTTAAAAAATATGGGCCAGCAGCATGTGGCACACGAATAACAATTAATTCTTTATTTCTATAGGAAAGCAACTCAATATCTGGGACTAGAAGAGGGCAAATATTATCAGAAATCGAGTTGGCAAGCCTTTCCTCCTCTTGTAAGCTGTTTATAATCCCTACCACCTCTCTCGTTTTATCCTGCACCCCTATAATTAAAGTGCCTCCAGAGGTGTTTGCAAAGGCGATGATGGTTTTAATAATATTGTGTAAGGTTTTGGTGTTTTCTTTAAACTCCAAAATCTTATTTTCACTCTGGCTGAGTAATTCTTCAATCATTAAGCCCCCTTAAAAGCTAGGAAGATAACACGGAAGCACACTGAAGTCAAGAGCTTCCGTGTTAAGTTGAGAAAATGTATAGGAATTCGAAATTGGGAAGAGAAAAATGACTAAGCCTGCTTGACATATAAGGTAAAAGAAATTTATGATTTTTCGTTTTTTTAATAAGGAGGTTTACATGCAGTCAGTCGGTTTATGCCCCTATCGCCTTCTTTATACACATCCAGTAGAAACTGCATTGCCCTTAGGAGCACTTTGTGCAAGCATGCTCGTGTTGCCTGTCCCAACTATGGTAAAAGTGATAGCAATAGCCGCCAACATTTTGCTGCCCGCTATTGCTTTTTCCATTGCTTATGCATATGGCAGCATACAAGCGCAAGAAAAGAACATGGAAAAAGAAGTAGCAGAGCTGGCCTATATAGATACCGTAGAAAGGCAAACTGCGGACATAAAGAATTTTAAGCGGAAATTCCAGGAAATAAGCACATCATTACGTGAGCAGAATGCAGCATTAAGGGATTTCAGTAAACTTCTTGAAGCGCACCTCTTAGTTCAATCAATTGTTCTGAGTTATGGACTGCCGTACAAGTCTTGTTTAGTAACTCCAGACTTTAGTGTTTCTAAAGAAGAAGCAAATGAATTACATCACAAAATGTGGCAAACCATCGAATACGATTTGCACCACTATCCGAGGCTAGGTAATGACCCAAACATCTCTCTTGCCACCATAAACCAGACTCATCAAGCACGCAAAGTCCACCATGAAAAGCTAGCCCAACAAATTGACATATTCCTTAACATTTCCAGAACCATTATTGCCTCTCGATGGGAATGGGTTAGCAATACATCATTCACAAGGGTACAAGAAACAAACAAGTACTTTTAGAGAGCAAGCCTGAATTGGTGTATTTGAGATTTGACGAATGATTGGTTTAAGCGAATGGTGAATCCGCCTCAAAACTATTACCCTTATTTGAACCAGGCCGAAAAAACGCCCTTTTAAGCCATTTTGCTGGCCCGACCCTACTCGCACGAGCATGTGTCGGGGGCAGGCTAAAACCATTAAAGTGGCCGGCAAACTAACTTAAAATCATCGTTTTTTCTGAGGGCCCGAGTTTTACAAAAGGTTCTTAAGATTAAAAGACAAAAGGGCCTTTACAGGCCCTTTTTTTTAGTAGGGAAGAGAGGCGTTGTTTTCGCGTTGGGCAAATTCGATTTTGCTTACGCGTTGGCCTTGGAAGTAGTATTCGATTACTTTTTCTTGGTCAACATAGAACATACATGGGCCGTGCTTAAGGTCAGCCTTCCATGTGATTTGTTCTGTGATGATGTCTGTACCTGGGCGAAAACCGGTTTCTACACCTTCTTTTTGGCCATTTACATAAGGGATTACAGCTACTCGTACGCCACTTCTAAATACTGTGGTGTCGCCATTTTGCTGGTCTTTTTTCCACTCTTCAACAGTTGCAGGCTCACCGCCGGCTAAGAAGGTCTTTAAAGTACCTTCTACCTGGTCGTTGACATAAGGAATATACTTTTGCGGCATGCCGTTTGGATAGTAGACAACTTCAAGGCTCTTTTTGCCGTTTTCAATTTCGTCTTTACCAAGTAGCTGTCCGTGGCCATCGCGGCGGATGCGTTCGCCATTGCCTTGTGCTACTTGTGTTTCTAAATCTTGTTCACGTGTGAAGTACTCACCGCTCCATAGATTTTCGCCATGGTATTCTTCACTTGATCGAGGCGTACCATCTTCATACCAAGTAGATACAAGGGTAATGTTGCCAGGACGGAAGATGTCTTGACGTTTTGGCATACCTGAGGAGTAATGTGATGTCTGCCATACCCGGGCGCCCTTATCAAAATAGGTCTCGCGGTGCACAATGTTGGAATGCGGAAATGTAGTTGATGATAGGCCGTGAAGCGAACCTTGCTGCCAAAGTTCTGTTTGAGTAGCACCATTTTTTAGATGCTTAATAATTTGGCCACTTGCGCCTCTATCATTCCATTCTTCGGCGTTGGCAACTTCCACACCATACTGGTGGATGTATGTAGTCTTTACTGTCCCATCTTGAGATACGTATGGGCGTTGTGCACAGCTAGTTGTAAGAAAAAGCAAAAAAGCTGACGCGTTGAGGCAAAAACAGTAGCAGGATTTCATGAGAATCGTTCCCCTTTTTTATGGCGGTTATCTTATCAATTATTCAGGATACTTTTCAGCTAAATAATGTACAACTTGCGACACCAACTTTTGGTGAGCTGCATCTACTTCTTCTTGCGATACGGTTTTAGCAGTATCACGGTACACAAAATGAAGGGTTACGTTGTGCTTATCAGCCCCTAATTTTTCGTGTTCAAAAAGCGATACTAGCGACACATCTTCGCAAATTACGGGCTTTACCTCGTTAATTTTTTGAACAATAGCAGCATAGGGTATCTTTTTAGAGAGCGTAATAGTCCAGTCTCTATCTGATGCTGGGAATATCGGTAAGGCCCGCATCTTTACAACAGCGCGAGACAGCTGAATAAGCTCTTGCATATCGCATTCGGCATAATATACTCGCTGCGATATGCCAAACGTATCTAAGAGCTCTGGGTGAATCTCACCAAGCATTCCAACATGCACGCCATCTACCAATATCTTAGCTTGGCGGCCAGGGTGCAGCATGGGCAGGTTTGATTTTTCTGTCGTTACATTTGAAAAGCGCAATGTAGAAAAAAGCTCTTCTAGAAGGCCCTTGAGATCAAAGAAATCCCATGCCTTGTTTGTTTCTTTATTTTTACCTGTAAGCGCTAGAGAAAAAAGCTTGGGCTCAACAAAAGTTTTTCCTTTTTTTAGGTGGGCGTGGCCAACTTCAAATAGACACATATCTAATATGCGTTGATTGAGGTTACGCGATACAACATCAAAAAAGCCTGGCAATAGTGATGGCCGTAAGATTGACTGATCACTTGATAATGGGTTTGTCATCTTCACAAGCATATCGTCAGCTACATTTACAAGGCTTGCCATGACAGGACTTATAAGATCTGATGTAACAATTTCTTGTAGACCAAATGACAATAAACGCCGTCTTAATTCGCCATCAAACAGATACATTGGATGGTGTGCAAGTGGCGATGAAACATAACGAGCAGGAGTTGCTACTTCTCTTTGTAGCCCCACCAGCCTGCCTATTTCTTCTATCAAGTCAACTTCTTCAGAAATATCATGTCTAAAAGTAGGTACACGCACTGTATACGTATCTTGAGCATCAAATGTAGCGGGTAGCCCAAGTCTTTGAAATGCAGATTCTGCTTCATTGGCACTTACTTCATAGCCTAAAAGCATGCTAGCGCGCCTTAGGCGACAAGAGACTTGCTTTTCAACGTGTGTTTTTTGCACATCAATGACAGCTTCAATTTTGGCATTTGGACAAGTAGTTTGAATCATCTTTACTGCCATCTCTAAGGCCTTTAGCGTGATGCCACTATCGGTACCCCGCTCAAAGCGCTTGGCACAGTCAGTACAAAGAGAAAGCTTGGTTCTTGCCTTACGTATAGCTGAGGGGCTAAAGTGAGCCGATTCTAAAATGATGCGCGTTGTAGTATGAGAAACAGCAGAATTCTCTCCGCCCATAATACCACCTACCGCTAAAATCTGCTGGGTATCAGCAATAACTATTGCACCCTCTGGTAGCTTGTGAGTAACTTCATCAAGCAACGTGAGACTTTCATTTGGCTTTGAAGCACGAATAATGAGTGCGCCATTATGTACACGGTCAGAATCAAAGGCATGTAAAGGCTGCCCAATATCATGTGAGATGTAATTTGTCGTATCTACTATGTTGTTAATGCTTCTGTGACCGGTACGCTCTAGTCTTATTCTAATTAGAGATGGGCTAGGACCCACTTTTATACCCTCTAGCAGCAAAGCACTATAGCGTGGGGCCAATGTTTCATCTTGGACAAGCACTGATATTTTAGAAGATGAGAGAGCCTGTATTGCCGGTGATTCACTCCATGGCTTTTGTAGGAGGGGTTTTCCTAAAAATGCAGCAAGTTCACGAGCTACTCCCATCACGCTTTGGCAGTGGCCAAGATTTGGAGTAACAGACACTTCGTACATAATATCAAAAAAGTAGGTCTGAAGGGGTGTGCCTTCTGCAAGCGTATTTGGCAGCTGCATGATACCATCATGAAAACTTGATAGCCCAAGCTCATGTTCTGAACAGAGCATGCCCTCTGACACACTATTGCCAAAGTTTGTAGCCTCTATTTTTTTATCCTGAACCATTGATCCAATTGGCGCATAGGCTGTAAGCATGCCTTCGTGGCAGTTTGTGGCGCTACACACTACTGTATGCTCTTTTTGGCCGTCAAAAACAGTGGCACAGGCAAGATTAGGAGATGTGGCATGACGAGAGACCTTTACGACACGAGCCGCAACCACCCCTGTAAATAAAGGTTTTAAAATCTCAGTATAGTCAACTTCGATACCGGCACGCGTTAAAAGCTCCGGTAGGCCCTCAGTATCGTCTAAAGCAATATATTCTTTTAGCCAAGAAAGCAAAATCTTCATAAAAACCTCTGTATTGCCATCAATAGTAGCGAAGAGGTTTGATTTTTGCACGCAACTTGTGTATACTATTACGTTTACCAATTTAAATATAAAGGATACAAATGAAACTAGAACGCACACTATCAATCATCAAGCCTGATGCAGTAGCAAAAAACAACATCGGCGGCATCATCCAAATGCTTGAAAAAGCTGGCCTCCAAGTAATCGCTGCTAAAATGGTTCATATGACCCAAGAGCAAGCAGAAGGCTTCTACGCAGTTCATAAAGAGCGTCCATTCTTTGGCGAACTTGTTGATTTTATGACATCAGGCCCAAGCCTTGTTATGGTACTAGAAGGCGAACATGCTGTAAAAACAAACCGCGACGTTATGGGCGCAACAGACCCTAAAAAAGCGGCACCTGGCACGATCCGCGCCACATTTGCTACAAGCATCGATGCGAACGCAGTACACGGTTCAGATTCACTAGAAAATGCCGCTAACGAAATCCAGTATTTCTTTACGCAGCATAACATCTGCCCACGCCAAAAACACCAGCACCAACACGGTTGCGGCTGCTCTCACTAATTAATCATTCCCTCATACATCTTGTATGAGGGATTTTTTTTATCATTCTATAAAAGGCATTTCCATGAAAAAATTTTACTCTTCACTTTGCGCATTTCTTGCATGCATGACACTTTTAGCTGCAGATCAAACATTTTCCATGATCAAGCCAACAGCTGTAAAAGAGCACCACATTGGTGGCATCATTGACTTAATCGAAAAGGCAAATCTTTCAATTGCTGATGTAAAAATGCAACAGCTTACAAAAGAACAAGCTGAAGCTTTTTATGCCGAACATAAAGGCAAACCCTTCTTTGGCGAGCTTGTAAGCATGATGTCATCAGGCCCAGTTGTATTAATGGTAGTTGAAGGCGACAATGCACAAGCAAAATTACGCGACATTATCGGCAGCACAGACCCTAAAAAAGCAAGCCCTGGCACCATCCGCGCAAGCTTTGGCAAAAGCGTAACAGAAAACGCGATCCACGGCTCAGACAGCCCTGAGAGCGCTAAGCGCGAAATCGCCTTCTTCTTCGCCGGCGACGAAACTTAAGGTAATTTCGAAATTTCCCTTGCCCGTGCCCGTGCCCGTGCCCTTGCCCTTGCCCGATTTTGTATTTGTATTTCCCTTCCCCCTTTAAAAACAGGAAAAACAAAAAATCGGGCAAGGGCAAGGGCACGGGCAAGGGCAAGGGAAGTTTTAGAGAGAAAAGTGCTCCCCGAAGTAGGTGTGGCGAGCATGTTCGTTTGAGACAAGCTCTTCTACAGTGCCTGAGAGCAGGACTCGGCCATCACTTACAAGGTAGCTTCTATCTACGACTGAGAAGATTTCTCGGGCGTTGTGGTCGGTGATGAGGATACCGATGTTCTTTTTGGCTAAGATTTTTACAATGTGTTTTACTTCTTGGATAGCTATAGGGTCGATATTGGCAAAGGGCTCATCTAGCATCAGGCATGTTGGATTTGTGACTAATGCTCTCGTAATTTCTAGGCGGCGTCTTTCGCCCCCAGAAAGGGTGTTGGCCTTCTTTTTGGCTAGGCTTTGAAGGTGTAGCTCTCCTAGTAGCTCTTCTAGGCGCATTTGGCGCTCATCACGGCTTAAAGGCAGCGTCTCTAAGATACACAGGATATTTTCTTCTACAGTAAGCTCACGAAAGACTGATGGCTCTTGAGCTAAATAGCCAAGGCCCATGCGAGCGCGCTTATCTATTGGGAAATTGGTGATGTTTTCGTTATTAAAAAGTACCTGTCCAGCATCTGGGCGGATAAGGCCTATGATCATGTAAAAGGCTGTTGTTTTACCCGCACCATTTGGACCCAGTAGACCTACAATCTCGCCTGGGGCCACTTGTAGTGATAAACCATTAACGACAGCTCTTCCTGAATAGGATTTTTCAAGATTTTCGACTACCAAACCCGTTTGCTGTTCCATCTTCAATCTCTATTTTTCTTGTTGGTATTCAATATTCACAGCGCCAAGGGCCTGAACATCTTGTATCACATACTGTGACCCAGACCCATTTTGTTCTCGCTTCATAGTTACACGCATAGATCGACTCATAGTCTTTACAGGAATGGCTTGGCCGTCTTCTTCAACACGTGTAAGATAAATAACTTTGTTGGGTTCTGTTGCGGTAAATACCCCTTCAAGGGTTTTGCAGTTAATATCAGCCTCTTCAGCAGTGAGCACGCTCCCATCATGAAGTATCAACTCAATTGAACCATTCAGCATGATTCTATCAAGGTCTAAGCGCACTTCTGGGGCTTCTTTCATCAGCATGACGCCCTTATCGCAGGCAATATTACCAAACTCATGCTGGATACGGACGCCACCTGCCATACGAATTTTTTTGCCATCATAATCTGCGCTATCTGCCTGAATGCTTGTCTTTGCATGCAGTGATCCACAAAGTAATAAGAAAAGTAGTAGTAGTCTCATATGCCACCCTCAGGTGTAAATTGCACTTTTAAAAATTCTGCGCTAAACTGATTTTTATTTTTAGGACCGCTTACATAAAATGTCATTCTTGAGGCCTCACCAACGGCTTCAGGAACAAGCTTTAATCTATCTATAATCTTTTCATGGCCATCTGCCGTATAGGTCCAGAACTTTACGCCATAGGCAAGAAGCTGGTTTGTATGAAAGTCATATACCGCCTCTGTAGCTTCAAAATAGCGAAAATGCTGCTTTGGGATTAGTGTAGAATCATCTATAGGAGTAAGTAAGGGTTTTTTATTGCGTAAGGCTAATTGACCCAGGTCATCATAGACTACCTCCTGGCCATCCTGCGTTACATAATAAAGCTCGTGCTGGACAATACCAGTTACTTCATAAAACGTCTCTACAACACGCATGTGGGGTCGTTTTGATACTACGCGTATATTTGATCTAGCGGCAGATAGGTCCATAAGACGACGCAAGGGCCCTTCGGCCAAATAAATCTGCTTTGTAACACCATGCCTTACCTGCTGGGTAAGCTCGCGCATTTCTTTTTTGCGCTCTTTGCGAATTTTGTTTGGCGATGACTCTATAAGGCTCTGGAGGGTATCTGCCTCAGACGTAGATGCCACATTTGATCGTATTGCAAGTACAGCAACAAGCCCAAGTAGCACACAGCACCAGAATATAAATGGCCATCTATAAACAAATGTATTCATTTGCTCACAACATCATGTATGGTTACAAGCTGCTGGATAAGCTGTTTGAGCATATCAAAAGGATACACTGAATCGCGGTCACTTTTTGCTTCTTTTGGATTTGGGTGCGATTCAATAAATAGTGCCTGGCAACCGGCAGCTACAGCCGCTTTTGCTAACACAGGAATAAACTCGCGCTCACCTGAACTACTAGAGCCATTACCTCCAGGAAGCTGTACAGAGTGAGAAGCATCAAAAGAAACAGGAAATCCAAAGCGCTGCATAATAGGCAACGCGCGCATATCACTTACTAGGTTATTGTAGCCAAAACATGTACCACGATCGCATAAAATGATCTGCTCATTTCCTGCCGTCACTATCTTCTCAACTACATTACCCATATCGTTTGGCGCCACAAACTGCCCTTTTTTTACATGAAGTGGCTTCATGCTATTAGCACAAGCCAGTATCATATCGGTCTGGCGGCACAAAAATGCCGGAATTTGTAGTACGTCTAGCACTTCTTGAGCCATCGGTACTTCTTCTGGGGTATGAACGTCGCTAATTACAGGGACATTAAATTCACGCTTGATCTTTTCTAGTATTTTTAGGCCTGTATGTATGCCTACGCCCCTAAATGAGTTAATGGATGAGCGATTTGCCTTATCATACGATGCTTTAAAGATAAAATTAACGTTTAGAGATTCCATCATCTTGCAGAGTGTTTCTGCGCACTGCATAGCATGCTCTTCGCTTTCTATTACGCAAGGGCCTGAAATAATAGTCAGAGGCTCTTGTTTTCCTACATAAAAGTTACCGATTTTTACACGCTTCATAAACACCCTTCTCCTAAAGTTATGGGGGACTTGGAATTTGCAACTTTTTGGCGAAAGATTTCTCCTCTGCCGTCTTTTAGCGTCGATTGAATTTCTGCGTAGGAGGCTTAACATGCCTTCCGCAGAAATTCAATTGATGATAAAGGGCGGCAGTGGGGAAAGATTCGTCAAAAAGTTGCAAAGTTCGAGTCTAAGTTTAAGGTAAAAAATGATAATGTTCTACAAAAAATGGAATATCGTGTATTCTATTCGGACTAATGGACTGATAGCTCAGTGGATAGAGCACCCGCCTTCTAAGCGGGCGGTCGTAGGTTCGAATCCTACTCAGTCCAGATTTTCGCCCCACGCTACAATCCGCTTTACTCAAATATTTTATATAATTATAGTCAAAAAAACGGTTAATGCATCATGCTTTTGGGCGATTTTACACTTTCTCTAATTCAATTTCCATCTCTGGATGAGGTCTTTCTTTCGTTTCGAACCAAAGCATTTAAAGCCCTTACTGCTAGAAAAAAATTTGAAACCGTAAGTAATTCCCTTTTGCAGTGC
>JAJFUY010000117.1 GCA_021372185.1 Chlamydiales bacterium
TTGGAATAGATCGGATCCCAAGTGGAGGCAAGGAAATTTTGATTTTAGAGATTTTGTTTGGGGCAAATTAGATTATAATAGCAGGGTAATTGAAACCTGGAAAAATGTTATAATCCCAATGCCAGAACAAAATTATAAAGCCCTTCTCCAAGAATATACGCAAAAAGCCTGGCAGAAAATACCTGTGTATAAGGTACAACAAGAATCAGGCCCCGATCATGAACGCATCTTTTTAGTTGGTGTCTTTATTGACCATGAGTGTATTTCGACAGGATCTGGCCCAAATAAAAAAGAGGCTGAGCGTCATGCGGCAAAAGGTGCGTTAGAAAAACTGCAAGGAACACTATGAAAGTCAAAAGCGCGTGGTTTTGCTCAGGCTGCGGCCATAAACAGCTTCGTTGGGCAGGTCAATGCCCCAGTTGTCATGAATGGAACACCCTTGGTGAAGAGCTTGAAACACCTGTACATTCTGCCCGTTGTAGCATTCCGAGCTCAAAACCAAAATCTGGCCCTGTTGCCTTAAAAGATATTGTAGTTGGAAAAACTGCCAGAACTTCATCCGGTCTTGATGAATTTGACCGCTGTGTTGGTGGAGGACTCGTTGCTGGCTCACTTACTCTCATCGGCGGAGACCCTGGCATTGGTAAATCAACCCTCAGCCTGCAGATTGCAGCAAGTTTTGCCCTTCAAGGCCAACTTGTGCTCTATGTCTGCGGTGAAGAATCACTTGAACAGACATCTATGCGTGCCAAACGCCTTGGCATTAGTGCCGATAACGTGCTGTTTTTAAATGAAACTGACACCAGCATCATCACGCGCTATATAGAAGAGCTAAAACCGGCTTTATGCGTCATTGACTCAATCCAAATCATGTATAAGCCAGAAATCCAATCCGCCCCTGGGACAGTATCACAGGTGCGTGAATGTGCTGCTATGTTTATGCAAATTGCAAAAAGCCGCGATGTAAGTATCTTGTTAATTGGCCACGTGACAAAATCAGGTGATATTGCCGGCCCAAGAGTACTTGAGCACCTTGTTGATACAGTCCTTTACTTTGAAGGTGATAAAGAACAGCAATTTCGCCTGCTTCGCCTCTTTAAAAACCGTTTTGGCCCAACTGATGAAATAGCCGTCTTCCAGATGAAAGAAAGCGGCCTTGCCGAGGTAAAAAACCCAAGTGAGCTGTTACTTGAAGAGCGTATGAAAGGCGCCTCTGGCTCTTGCATTATCCCTACAGTTGAAGGTTCTCGCCCCATATTAATAGAAGTGCAGGCCCTTGTGACGGACTCCTTTTATCCCCAGCCATCACGAAAATCCACCGGGATAGATGGCAACCGTTTAGCGCTCCTTATTGCCGTATTAGAAAAGCGCGCCCGCTTTAAGCTTCATGGCTCAGATATTTTTGTATCGGTTACTGGCGGTATACGTGTCAATGAACCAGCGTGTGATTTAGGGGTGCTGCTCTCTATTGCCTCATCGTATTCAAACCGCTCATTAGACCCTGACACCATGGTAATTGGTGAAGTGGGCTTAGGTGGCGAAGTACGGGGTGTAAGCCGCATAGAAGCTCGCATAAAAGAAGGCCACCAGATGGGCTTTACGCGCTGCATTATTCCAAAACGTAATGTAAGTGTTCCAGTCCCAGCCGGCATGAAGGTAATTGGTGTCAGCTGGATTGATGAGGCCATAGATGAATTGTTACAATAAATTGTGCATTAAAGTAGCCGCACGAGGCTCAAACCTCTCTCAAAAACAGGTTTGGGAAGTACTTGATGAACTGAAAAAATTTTATCCTGACGCAACTTTTGATCCATTATGGGTAAAAACTACAGGCGATAAAGACCTCAAAACATCTCTTCGAGACCTTGAAAGCAGTAATTTCTTTACTAAAGAGCTTGATGACCTCCTTTTGGCCGGAAAAGTTCAGGTGACAATGCATTCAGCCAAAGATTTGCCCTCCCCCCTGCCACCCGGGTTAACACTTATTGCACTCACCTCCGGACTTGATTCATCTGACTCTTTAGTTATAAGTGATACGTTTACGGGTACGGGCCTCATTGCCACATCGTCTATTAGACGCGAAAAGACTATTAAACAGCTCTATCCTGAAGCCACACTTGTTGACATACGAGGCACCATAGAGGCACGCCTTGGCTATCTTGAACGTGGTGAAATTGAAGGACTAGTAGTTGCAGAATGCGCCCTTATCCGCCTGAAACTCACCCACCTTAAACGCATAAAGCTACCAGAGCCATATGCTGAGCACCAAGGCCAGTTGGCGGTGCTGGCTCAAGCTGATGACAGGTCCATGCAAGAGCTTTTTTCCTGCATTGATTCACGCTCATGGTAATGCTGTATGTTGGCCTAGAGGCCCCATCAGGTGACAATGTTTTGCATGTCCCCCTCATCAAAATAGTTTCCAAAACCACTATTGCCTTGCCCCAAGAGACAACGCATATCATAGTGACAAGCAAAACAACGGTAGCACTTTGTGCCTCTTCTTTTGCCAATCAAACACTGCCCTTTATCGCTGTTGGCGCGGCTACTGCCCGAGCATTAACCAATTTAGGCATTCACAACATCCTCACAGCCTCAAATGAATGCCAAGAAGGCATTATAGAACTCATAGAAAACTGCAAATTTGTACAGCCTCACTTCTTTTGGCCACACTCATCGCTTTCACGCCCCATCTTAAAAGAGTATTTGAGTAAAAAAGGCTATGCTTTTACAGAATGTGACCTCTACGACACGTACTTTATAGAGCCTCAAGAACCTGTAGATTTGCAAACAATCACCCAAATCCACTTTACAAGCCCCTCTTGTGTCGATGCTTTTTTTGCCTATTTTGGCGCGCCCCCATTACATATTGAGCTTCACACAATAGGTCCCGTGACAAAGGCCCATCTAAATCAGAGATTATGCTATAGTCACAGAAAAACAAACGGAGAACTATAAACTATGGTCTTACAAGAAAAACTACCAGCACTACCTTATGAATTGGATGCACTAGAGCCATTCATCTCAACAGAAATTATGACCCTTCACTACACAAAACACCACCAGGCTTATGTAACAAACCTGAATAAGGCTCTTGAACAGTATGCAGAAGCTGAAGCCAAAAATGACGTTGCGGCTATGATAGCTCTTGGTTCTGCCATTAAATTTAACGGCGGTGGCCACGTAAACCACTCAATATTCTGGACAAATTTAGCACCTCAAAAAGATGGCGGCGGAAAGTTAGCAGCCGGCCCCTTAGCTGATGCCATCAACCAAACCTTCGGCTCACTTGATGCATTAATCGAAGCGATGAGCACAAAAGCTGTAGGCCAACAAGGCTCCGGCTGGGCATGGCTAGGCTACGATAAAGCAAGAAAGCGCCTAACCCTCTGCACCTGCGACAACCAAGACCCATTAAGCACAAAAGGCCTAATCCCCCTCCTCGGCATTGACGTATGGGAACACGCCTATTACCTCCAGTACAAAAACGTCCGCCCAGAATACATAAAATCAATCTGGAACGTCATTAACTGGAAAAACGTGGAAGAGCGCTTTTTAACTGCGCAGAAATAAAAGATACCTGTTGTACACTGTATAACTAAAATGAGTTTAAGTCTTAGAGCCCGCCAGGGCGACTAAACGAAACCCACTGTGACCGAAGGGAACGGTGGGAATAAGATATACTAAAGAATAGAGCCCGGTTTAGGGCGATTGAATCACGAGATTGAATCGCCCTAAACCGGGCTCTCTTTGTTTTTTACCTGTTCCCACCGTTCCCTTGCGGTCACGGTGGGCTCCACTCAGTCGTCCTCCGGACTCTAAAACAAATGAAAACTGTATTTTATCGTTCTTATCGTTCTATCGTTTAAATCGTTGCAGTGTTTTTGTATTATCCTGCCAGATCCTGCCAGCGCTAGCGGATCTTGTTATTTTTTTTGTTTGTGTTATTTTGCTGATAACAGAATCGGAGTCTCACCCAGATTTCTTATACTAGGTTAAAGAGCCTCTATATGAAATATAGAGGCTCTCTCGAGTTTGGACATTTGTAGCTTGTGAGCGTAAGCTCGCTCTGGAGTGCGGTAATTTTTTACCGCTCTTAATTTTCGAGCACACACCGATTTAACAATAACTTCCACAACTTACACGACCGTTCAATACTTTGGCTAACCCACTTGTGTCATAGTGTGGGGCTATTATATGTTTTGGAGGCTATCGTAGATAGAGTGTATGGTCAAAAATTAAGAGCGGTAAAAAATTACCGCACTCCAAAGCCTTCGGCAAATGTCCAAACTCGAGAGAGCCTCTATATGAAATATAGAGGCTCTTAACTGAATAAGATTAGATTTTGATGAAGCCTTGGCCTTGGCGAGCTTGCTGTGATGATGGGGGCATTGCAGATGGTGTTTGTGATTTTGCACCGTCGTCGCGGCCTTCTACTACCTCTTGGCAGGTTTTGCGCCATTTTTCTACCATTTCTACGAAGACTGGGGCATAGGCTCTAAGAGCAGAGCTAACAGCATGCTCCATATCAAGTGTAGAGTGAACTAATATGAGCTCTTCACCAACGGCCACGCCAACGCCGCCACCGGCCATCTGGCCACCTAGAAGCGAGCCTTCTAATAGCTTTTCGTACAGTCTTAGGCGAATTTTGTCATCTTTGGGGAGTCCATCAAGTAGTGGTGAGTAAACATACATTTTTTTTGAATTTGGTTCGTATGTGATGTGTAGAGAATACTCATCATCAATTCCTAAAATACAAGTATTGTTTTCGTCAAATTCCAAATCCTCTAATCCAAGCTCTTTGCCGAATTCTTTGAGGTTAGCTTTAGCGTTTTCAAGTGACATTCTGGCACCCTCCAAATAAATTTATAGCTTTTAGGAGCTTTATCACTCCTTATAATCTTATCTTTATTTTCACTGAAAAGACAAATACTTGCTAGCAAATAAATACTTTATTTAAATTGAAAAGCGGCTTTTTTACCTAAATCACTTAAAATCATATGTTTACAAATTTACGCTACCCAAAAATTGTTCTTCACAGGCAAAATGTCCTTGAGCTAAACATGCATTTACTTTTATAATTGAGAGCCTTAACTAATAGGATGTAAGGATATGGGGTTATTTTCTCGGAATAAAGCCAAAATTAAAATTACAGCTACTAAAAAAGATGGTTTTAGCGGTTGGCTTAAGTGTACGCATTGTAGCGAGCTTATTCACGCTAACGAACTAGAAGGCAATAAAAACTGCTGCCCAAAGTGTAACTACCACTATAGACTAAGCGCTGATGACCGTATCAACTTACTTGCCGACACCGATTCTTTTGTGGAGCTCTTTCAAGGTTTAGAAGCCGTTGACGCTCTTAGTTTTGTAGACAGCCAGCCTTATCATGAACGTATCGACATTGCCAAAAATAAATCAGGCCGCGAAGAAGCCTGTGTGGTTGGCACATGCACTATTCACTCAAATCCTGTTGCTCTTGGAGTGATGGATTTTGGCTTTATGGGCGGCTCTATGGGCTCTGTAGTGGGTGAAAAACTTACTCGCCTTATTGAATACGCAACAGCCAAGCGCATCCCCCTCATCATCGTTTCAATCTCTGGTGGGGCTCGTATGCAAGAATCCATTTTTTCTCTTATGCAGATGGCAAAAACTTCTGCTGCTTTAGCTCGCCTGCAAGAGCGTCAAGTGCCTTACATCTCAGTACTTACAAACCCAACTACTGGCGGCGTAACAGCCTCTTTTGCCTCTCTTGGCGACATCATCATAGCAGAACCTAATGCCCTCATCTGCTTTGCGGGCCCACGAGTTATTGAGCAAATTTTAGGTAAACCCCTTCCAGAAGGTGCTCAGCAATCAGAATTCTTATTAAACCATGGCTTAATCGATATCATTACTCCAAGACATGAACTAAAAGACACTCTTGGCTGCATTTTAGGCTATGTTCACCAAAAACCTACTGTTTTTGACGACAAAAAACCCTCATGGAGAAAAACTGCGTGAGCAATACCCTAACAACTACAACCGTTGAGATCAAATGTAAAGCAAAAGACGCTGAGCTTTTGCCAGTATATGCTACACCTGGTGCCGCGGGAGCTGATCTTAAAGCCTGTATTGATGAGGCTATTGTTATACCAGCACACTCGGCCAAACTTATCCCGACAGGCCTTTTCTTTGAAATTCCACCTGGCTATGAAGTGCAGGTACGTCCAAGAAGCGGCCTTGCCCTAAAAAACCAAATTACAGTCCTAAACTCTCCTGGTACCATTGACAGCGACTACCGCGGAGAGCTCCAGGTTATTTTAATGAACCACTCTAACGTAGATTTCATTGTTACACCCGGAATGCGTATTGCCCAAATGGTGGTTGCAGCGTGCCTACAGGCAAGTTTTGTATCATCTGATGAGCTTGCAGCAACAGCCCGAGGAACCGGCGGATTTGGCCACACTGGAACGTGATTTAGTATTTTTCCCTTGCAACCAAAACCCAAAACACCGTATTCATTTAGAGCTCTCAAGAATCTGTAGGGAAAATGAAAGTCTATAAATACTTAACCCAAAAGCTCGTTTTCTTCTTAGATGCAGAATCTAAAGAAGAAACGCTTAACCAGATTGTAAAGATGACAGTCGATGGCATTCACCTGCCTGAAGGCGACCGCTTTTTAAAAGCTATCTTTGACCGTGAAAAGATCGTCTCTACAGGTATTGGAATGGGTGTGGCTATTCCACACGCAAAGCTTAGTGCCTACAACGATTTTTTTATCGCCATTGCCTGCTTAAAATCTGGTATCGATTGGAACGCCCTTGATGGAGCGCCAGTAAGACTTATATTCTTAATTGGCGGCCCTGATGACAAACAAACTGAATACCTCAAAATACTTTCTAGTCTCACAGACGTGCTGAGAGACGAAGAATTACGAAAAAATCTGATCGGAGCCACTTCCGCAAAAGAGGTTATGAACCTCTTTGAAATTTTATAACATGGGTAATGTATGGATCTCGAATTACAAGAAGTTGCAGGCTTGCTCAACGTACCAGAAAATGTCCTTTTAAAGCTCGTAACAGATGGCAAAGTACCTTCCTATAATATCAATGGATCATTTCGCTTTAACCGCCAAGAAATAGAAACTTGGGTGATGACTGAAAAAGGCCCGAACGACGAGCTAGAAAGCCTAAAGCCATCTACCGGGTCATTACGCTATAACCTCTTTCGTGCTCTCAATAACGGCGATGTCTTTACGGATATCGAAGCTGATAACAAACAATCTCTCATCCGCCAAACCATGCAACGCCTAGCACCCAGTCTAAAACTTGATGCCGATGTGCTTTATGAACTATTTATGGATAGAGAAAATCTTGTGTCAACAGCCGTAGGTTCTGGCTTTGCCATCCCCCACGCACGTGACTTTTTAATGGCAGGCCACCGTGATGCTGTAGCTGTCGTGTTTTTAAACACTCCCATTAATTACGGTGCCCTAGACGGCAAACCCGTACACACTCTCTTTTTTCTTCTAGCATCAGATGACAAGCGCCACCTAGCGCTATTGTCAAAGATTGCCCACCTGTCAAGCAGCCCTGCAATGCTCGAGCTTTTGGCTAAAAAGCCTCAAAAAATGGAACTGCTTGAAATTATTAAGGATTGGGAAACTCAGCTTTTGCATGCCTAAACGTTCTTTCACTCCTGAAAGGAGTGATGTAATATAGCCCAGGTCGCCCTTCAGGCGCCCTGGGAATGATATGTAACGACAATATGCACTCTCGAATGAGAGTACTGCAAATCGACAAAGCACTTTCCCACTGCAGCAATCTCTTCGAGAGTGCATACATGAATTGTTCCATTTTTCCCAGGGCGACTAAAGTCGACCTGGGCTACCATCCATCACTCTCATTCGAGAGTGAAAACTCTATTACTCAGGCTTGTCGGCTTCGGCTTCTGTAACAGGCGCAACAGGCGCCACTTTGGCCTTACGGTTTTTTTCTTTGGGTGGCTTTGGTTTTGCAACAGAGGGTTCTTTTTGCACAAAAACGATCTTTTCGCCTTCGGCCACGAGATCTGCATTCCAGCTTTCATCGGGATGAGAAAGCAGCTGCTCGGCAAGTTGGTCTTCTACATACTGTTCTACAGTACGACGTAGAGGACGCGCGCCCATTTCCGGCTGAAAACCTTTTTCTACCAAGAACTCTTTGGCACTATCTGTGAGTGTAATAGTTACATCTTTATTCACTAAACGCTTCTGGATCTTCTTCATTTCAAGATCAAGGATATGGCGTAGTGTATCTTTTGATAACGGCTGGAAGATAACAACGTCTGTTAGTCGGTTCAAAAACTCTGGCTTAAAGTGCTTTTTCACTGCGCCATC
>JAJFUY010000123.1 GCA_021372185.1 Chlamydiales bacterium
CTAAAGTGCTGCCAGAAGGCTATTTGCCTTATGAGGAGTTTAGCTCAAAGTTTTTGCTGGCAGAAACCTAAACAGAAAAAAGCCATCCCCACACCAAAAATTTAAGTGCAGTAATGGCACAAGATCCTATTAAGGGCATGGAGCTTTTACTTGACGTTGATGAGGGTGTCATAAAAGGCTATGATTCCTTTTTGCCGACAATTTCTGAACTTTCACCGCAATTAGCAAGTAACTTACAAAAAGGCGGCAGAGTGTTTTTTGTAGGGTCGGGTTCAAGCGGCAGGGTAGGTGTTGATATAGCGGCTCGTTGCCGTAAGGCTTTTCCTCACATGAAAGACCAGATTATTGGCATTATATCAGGCGGTGATTCTGCTATGATACGCCCTAAAGAGGGTTTTGAAGACTCTTATGAGAATGGCCATAAGGCATTAGAGAGCTATAATTTGCAAGAGCAAGATATGGTGGTTGTAGTATCTGCTAGTGGTTCTGCTACGTTTAATGAAGGCTGTGCTACATACGCCAAAAAGCGCAAGGCACAAAGTTACTACTTTTATAATAGTGAAGTGGTACCCGATAGAACCCAAAAGCTATTTGATATGGGTGTGACACCACTTTGTGTAGACATTGGCCCGCAGGCTATTGCCGGTTCAACAAGGCTGCAAGCGGCAACTCTTGCCGAGTGCTGTTTGGGCGCCCTCATTTCAAGCTCGCTTTATAAGGCATGTGGTAATGAAGGAGCAGCTCAGGACTATCCTAAGAGCCTGCTAAACAATATGAAGACAGTTCTATCCCAACTAAGAGCAAAACCCATCCTAGAGTCTTTATATGGTGTTGCCAAGTATGAACATACCCTTTTTTCAAACCCAGATTCTAACTTTAGAAGACTGAAAGACGTTCCAGGCGCTCCGGGTGCCGTTACCTGGATTGCTGATGAATTCATGCGCGTAATAAAAGTTGATACAACAGAATCTGCGCCCACATTTTCTACCAACGCCCCAGAAAGAGAATCTGAGACAACTACAAAGCGATCAGAATTTCGCGCGTATATGGTGGGTATAGATGACAATATCACCGCATGGCAAGCACTGTTAGGAAGAGAGGTATATGATAGAGATGACGTAGGGTCATTTATTATTTCTGCTCATTCAGATGGCGTACATAGCTATAAAAAGCGCGTAACAACACACCCTGATAATCTCGTTGTAGCAGTAGCAAGAGGCGACAGTATCTCTGATAAACTACTCCAAACACTCGATGAATCAACGGGCGTAAAAGGAATTGTCCTTCTTTGTAAAGGTGCTTTTGATACCCATGAGGCAAGCCGCCTAAAAGACCGCTACCAGCACGTGATCATACTAGAGCATGTACCCCAAGATGAGCTAGGCCTAGCAGAAGCCATCTTACTAAAACAGGCACTAAACCTTATCTCAAATACATCCATGACGCTTATGAATAAGATACATGGCAATCTGATGATAGATGTAAAAGCCTCAAATGAAAAGCTCAGAGGTAGATGCGTACGCCTCGTATTAGATTGTACTAAAGAAGCAAGATCTTACGAAGAAATCTATCAAAGCCTTGTCCATATAGATGTCGCCCGTAAAAAAGTGATAGCGCGCGGAGAATATGTACCCTCAATTGTAAAAATCACAGCAGAAATGTACGCCCAAAACCTCACCCCAGAAGATTTTGACCAAGTAGTTGAAATCCTCAGAAAAAGTAATGAGCGCCTATCTGTGAAGGAGAATGATTGATTTCAGAAACCTCAGATCAGATCCAATACCGTTCACTTAAGTGCTTAACGCTCGATTAACATAACCGTTGACAAATGGCGAGCCCCCTTTCGCTATTTAGTGCTTTTAAGACGTGTTAAAAAAACTTTTTCAAGAATGAACCCTTGGTTTGATGTGACCACTTTAAAGTATTCATTATCATTATTCTTAAAGAAAGTTCCAGTTTTGACTACGATATTTCTTGACCAGTCAGGTAAATAATCTTCAATAGTAACCTTATGCTCAAACAATCTAGTTTCAACGTATGTTTCCCGATTATATTCATCAAACGGATAACAGAATTGTTCTGCCTCGTATACGTACAATGTTACTTTTTGAAGATGATTCACTAAGTGTGCCGTTTCAATAAAACGCTTGCTCTCTTCATGATACACTCTTACCTTTTCACTAATATCATTATCACGTTGAGCCTGACCTTCTCTAAATACTTCAAACAACGGATGAGTAACGCCTAATACTTGCATATAACCTGAATCTGGAACAAACATAATCACCTACAATATTATAATTTTTGAATATTCTAACTAATCACTAAACTATTTGCAAGTAATCAATTATAGAAAAAAGAGCAGGCACCAATGGTGTCAACTTGAGATATTTAAAAAAATAACAGGATCTAGCAGGATAAATACAAAACGATAGGTAATTTTATCGTTTATATCGTTCTTATAGTTTTAGGCTTTTTTGATCCTGCCAGATCCTGCCAGCGAAGCGCGATCCTGTTATTTTTTATTTAACCCATCTTTGAATGAAAAGGGCCGGATACTTTGATTCGTCTGATTCGGGTAGTTAAATCGCACGAATTGCAATATCCGGCCCCTTTTTTACCCTTTTTGCTGGAAGTACTAGAATAAATGAAAAAAACTTAAAAATTATTGCGTGAAAAGAAAAAAATAAAATAATGTGTCTCGCGAGTCCATACAATTTTGTTAAAAAGTGAACACGTGAGGTAGAGATGAAGTATTTTCTGTTTTTATTTTTGAGTGTGAGCGCCAGCATGTTAGCTCATGGCCAATACCATTTGACTATTGTACCTAAAGTAGGGACTACTCTTCCTACTGAAATAACACCAGGCTATGATATAGATGCCTATTACACAGTCGCAAATGGGTCAAGTAAGTATTTTCACGATCTATATGTTCGCTCGTTGCCTCTTCATGTAGCTCAAGTGACAACGAATGGTACCTATGCTGATACATGCCCAGCCACCTTTGATCTTGCACCGGGTGAAAGCTGCACACTTCAGCTTCTTGTTTCATACCCTGCAGACGGAAGACTTTGCCCCCGCCTTACGGTATGTGAACCAGGAAGAAAATCCTACTGTGCTGGGACTTCTTCTCCTTTAGAAGTAAGTCTTGCCCCTTGGGTGCCAATAAGTTCATCTTTTGAAATTGGATACACCGCAAATGTAGTTGATCACCCTAAATCATTTGTTCAGGCCTATAAAGAAGGTGGTACAAACCCTATTACATCAGAAGAGTGGACTGACTATGAACCTCCTTCTGGGTACACCAAAAACACTACGCGTTATCTACAATTTAACGAATCTATTTCTCTTGGGGGTCCAGGAGATCCTATAGGCACTGAAACCTACATCACAACCTCTGATGGCTATACATGGGGCATTATCTCTAATGTGATTAGCGCTATGTGGCCGTATGATGCGTCCCAATATACGTTTCCATCTAATCTTGGAACGTTTTATGCAGGCAACTTAACAGTAACGCCTCCTCCTGGTGTAATAAAAATGTCAGCTAACTATAAAGCGCAGCTTATGAAGTATTATGCCAATGAAAATGGCGTACCTCCAGGAACGCCTGGCGCTCAAGCTATCCTTCGGTACTTTATTACCGACCAATGGGGTAATGAGTATATTATGCAGGCATCAGATTATGACACCCCCGATGAAGTTACAGCTTCCTTTCAGGCAGCAGTTTTGCCAGCTGGCTGGACTAAAGATATGAGGTATTTAACAGAAGATTTTATCCTCTTTCCTGCAACAGGCCCTGCAAATACGTTTGAGTACGTTTTGCTTCGTGATAATCAAAACAATACCTATGACCAGATCACTTGGAATGCAAGCGGCACAACCGTAGCATCTCAAATACAAGAGACAGGTATGCCAATATGGGGCGGGCTTTCTGCCGATGTCATCCGCGTGAGCAATTCGTTTGATAACCTTATCTATGGCGGTGGTGGAGCTACAAGCTTTATTTTTCCATCCAGCCTAACGGGAGGAACCAATACGATTGCAGGGTTTGACCCATTTTTGCCAGACACCTTAGACTTTGATGGCCAAACCTATACCGCAGTCATTTTACCTCACGGCGTAGAAATATACCTTTCTGGCGGAGCAACCGTTCTTCTAGAGGGTGTGTACATCTTTTCTGACGACTGGGTTGTGAACTAATTTTGTGCCCATAGCAACAAAGTTGCTATGGGCTAATCAAAGAGTAGCACCTAAGCGGTGCTTTCAAATGCAGTACTGTTTTAGCACCGTTTAGCCCCACTGCCAACGGCTGTGGGAATAAGCGTTTTTGTATTCTGTCCTCGTTTGAGAGGACGTCTTCTTGCCGCGAAGATTTTTTAAGCACATTTTAAATGGCCTGAAGCATACTTGTGAAGAATGCTTGAAATGAGGGTTTGATAGGGTAGGCCTTCGTACGCAGCTATTTGCTTAATATTTGATACATCGGTGCTTGAAAGACGAATATTAATGCGCACATCCTTGGTGAGTGTCTTACGTGCACTTTTCTCTAGACTTTTCTTTTCCTTTTTAACATTTTTTACCTGAATTAATTCATTTTGCTCATATGATTCAAGTAAATCCTGTTCTTCTTTATCAAGCTTTATTTTTCTTTTCATTTTTATTATCCTTATATTTCTTAACAGCTTGGCGGCTAGGAATGATGGTCTTCATAAAAAGAGCGTTCTCTTTATCTGGAACTACAGGTACCAGATAAATATATCCTTTGGCAAGCACTACATATATTTTCTGATGAGCATATTTGGTTTTATTAGGATGCTCAAGAATATCTAACAATTGCCCATTACCAATTGCTGCGATAATTTCTTCAAAGCTAATGTCTCTCTCAGCCTTCAATATCGCATTTTTCTCGGGAGAATAAGTAAAAACCGGTAGTTCGTTGTCCATATTTTTATTATATGACAATGTGTGCCTTTTGTCAACAGGTGACATAAAAACCCGGTTGTCCAAATCACAGTAACAAAATCTGAGTTAGTAGAAATCAAGCATTGGTGTATGATTTAGTGTCGTACGTACAGCATATAGACGCGCTTAATAAATTTGTTCAAGGAAATGATCGTGATTGATAGTAATGTAAAACTTAATACTATAGATGCTCTTATAAAATTCTATGAAGTTGCAGCTTGTGAAGGTAAAGAGAATACCGAAATGCAAGAGTTGTGTGAAAATATAAAAACTTTAGTGTCTGGTGTACTTATTAGATCCCAGGCACCTGTTGCTCAGGAAGCAATGCGTAAGATAAACCACGTAGTAAAGCATAGCTCCACAGTACAAAAAAGCTTTATTGAAAAGAACATTGTTACAGACTTCCGTGGTCTCGAATTTGATATTCACATGCTCTTTTGGGCTTCTCTTAAGGCTGTAAGACAAAAAGAAGGCGTTGATGTTAATCAATATATAAATTGCGACGACAGCTGGAAAAATCTTGAGAAAGAAGAAAGTGACACAGTCGTTCTTTTAGGTTTATTTAAGATTAGCAAGCCTATTCCACAGTAACTTCGCCATCGCGGTGAAGTTTGTCCCACATATCACGGTTTTGTGTTTCTTGTTGGGCTTTTTGCTGTTTTGTAAGGGGCTTTGGTGCAGGAGGTGGTGGGGCTTTTTTAACAGGTTTTGTGTCGCGATTTATGGCGGGGGCGTTATTGTTTGTGATAACAAAGCTAGCACTAATTGTGCGATCAATCACGTTGCTTGATTTTTTAGAAAGAACGTATTCACTTCTTCCTGCCAGAAAGATTTTTACCGACTCATTATCTTTTAGCTGTTTTAATTTGTCTGAGAGTTTTGGGTCGGCTTTTATGCCTTTAATGAGTTCTGCAAGAAAGCTCTCGCCGGTAACTTTTTTTCCATCAAGAGTTACAACTATGCTCGTAAGTGGAAGTTTTACCTTTTTTATCGATAAGTCAATAGTTTGATCTTTGCCTATACCCCAGTCTGCAAATCTATTAGTAATAGACATAGTCTACCCCCTTTTTTGCTCTTACACTCAGTATAAACTATATAACATTAATTTAAAAACTATAAATGTTTGCACTGCATTTTAAAAAGGGGGATTGTGTATACTAATGCCGCGAATATAGGGTTGTGCATGAGTTTTGAGACGTGTCTACAAAAGCAAAAAGAAGTAAAAGACCTGTTTTTGGGTCTTGTGACTTTAGAGTCAAAATACGACAAGATTATAGAAATTGGCCGCACACAGTGTCATCTGAATGCAAAATATCTTACTGATGAATTTTTAGTTCGTGGCTGCCAAAGCCGTATGTATTTAGCCTCGCACTTTATTAATGGTAAGGTATATTTTGAATCCGAGTCGGATGCTATTATTTCTGCCGGCTTAAGTATTTTATTAATACGTGTCTATAGCGGCGAAGAACCAGAAACCATTTTAAAATGCTTCCCGAGTTATCTAGAAGAGCTGAATATTCCTCAAACACTCACGCCAGGGCGTGCCAACGGCCTTGCCAGC
Source organism: Chlamydiales bacterium (assembly GCA_021372185.1). Lineage (GTDB taxonomy): Bacteria > Chlamydiota > Chlamydiia > Chlamydiales > FEN-1388 > SZAS-7. Next base: position 6,527 of record JAJFUY010000123.1, read on the forward strand.
ATTTATCTCAGAATGAAGCAAGATGCGCTAAAATATTTTATGAAAGCAGAAAATCATACTCTTTAACATCGTGCACGGCAGTAATGTGTCCGGTGTGAGTGAGTATTTCTATACCTAACGCTGTAAGATAAAAGAGGGTAGCAAAGACTAAAAGCCAACGGGCTTTAGGAGCTACATGCCCTTTTTGTTCTAACTTATAGTGATATCTGCCAAGTACTACCATGATGATGGGTATTATTCCGTTTAAGATTGAGTCGCCAAACCCGCCAGAGGCATCTAGCGCGCGCAAAAATATACGTTCTAAGTTTAAGGCAAAGTAGACTGTTGGCACCAAAATCAGTAGCCCAAGAAGGATATTGCCCCAGCTTTTTTTGGGGATATTTAAGCCATCACTTAAAAAGTCATAAAACCCAAAGGCAATACCAAGAAAAGGTGGAACTAGGGCAAAGAAGGCAAAAAAGCTGGCCAGTACATCAATATAGACATTTTGTATGGCAACGCCAAGTACATGTGTAGCACCTTCACCCTGCTGTAGGGCATGTAAAAGGCCAGATTCACCAAGAAGAGGAACCGCACCAAGCACTGCAATCTGCCAGATGATATACACCACAAGGGCAAGGGCGGTGCCGCCAATAATGGCAAATTTTAGGCTTGGCCTGTCATGGTCTAAAAACGGGTGTAGGCTTGGTACCATAGTCTGAAAGCTAAAGGCAGTGAGCATGAGGGGAAGCACAAGGTAGGCGCCCGACCAGTTGCTGCGCATGAGATTTTCGCTTGTTATATGAGGCACGCTCAATGCTATAAGCGCAACATACGCAAGTATCATGGCAATAAAGAGCGCGGCACTTACACGGCCTAAAAATTTGTGGCTAAAAAATACGCAAGGGCCAAAGGCGGCAACAAAAAGAATGCAGCCAGTTTCTTTAGTAATATCAAGCCCAGCATAGCTGTTAAGCACTTTTGTAAGAAGGTGGCCAGAGCCTGCAGTATAAGCAACAAGGGATGCATAGCAGATAAAAAGGTATAAGAGCCATGCTACAATTTCTCCGGGCTTACCCATAAAACGTTTGGTCATTGAGATAACGTGGGCGTCATCTTTTTTCATCCAAAAGCCCACTTCAACAAGATAAAGTGCTGTTAAGGTCATGGCAGCCCATGCCAAAAACATAATGCAGGTGCTTGGAATAAAGCCATTAAGTGATGTGGCAACAGGAAGGGCCAGCATGCCGCCGCCTACGCACGTTCCTGCAACTAATAAAAGAGCATTTAAGGTTTGTGGGGCATAGCGAGAAAGCATATAGTTTTAGCCTAGTAAAGACAGGGTAGCGTTTCAGGTGATTGGCCGGTAACTTCAACTGAGAGGTTATCGTGAATAAATATATTGCACTCGAGGCGTACCCCAAAGGCCTTTGGTATATAAATCCCTGGCTCTACAGAGTAACAGGTGCGTGGCATTAAAGGGCGGCTGTCGTGAGTTTCGTAGTTATCAAGATTAGGTCCTAGGCCGTGGAGCATAGTGTGAATGTTGTGGCCCGTGCGGTGTACAAAGTATTGTCCGTAGCCTTGTTTTTGAATAATCTTACGGCAGACATCGTCCACATCGCATCCAAAAACGTCTTTGCCTTGTTTTAGGCTTTTCTTTACAAATTCTATCCCGGCAGTTTGTGCGGCTTTTACGGTGTTATATACCTTGATCATTTCACTTGATGGGGTTTTGCCATAGAAGGCAACTTGCGTAAAGTCAGCATAGGGCGCGTGTTCTTTATTTTTTTTGCACCAGATATCAATGAGTAATAATGAGTCTTTGGTGATACGAGTATCTATTTCTTTTGTGGGGCTGTAGTGTGAGAGCACGCTATTTGGACCAACAGCTACTACTGGGGCATGTTCTGTCATAAAGCCATTGTCTTCATAGCTTTGTAAAATATCTTGTTGGAGAGAATATTCAGTTATTTTTTTTCTTGAAGCAAGAGCGTTTTGTACCCTCTCAAAGCTTGTCTCAAAGGTATTCATCAAAAATTTGGCTGCATCTTTATGGGCTTTTAGCTGTGCGGGGGTCCAGCGGCAGATGAAGTTTTTGGCTAAAATCCACGAATTTACTACTTCGATTTTCTTTTTGTGTAGCCATTCATAGAGGCCTGCATCAAGAGTAGATAATACAGGGATAGCGCCCATAGGCGAGTGTTCCATGGCAATCCGCTTTTGGCCTTTAAGGGTGCTTGTAAGGGCAGAATCAAGGCTCTGCCAGCTTTCGTAGGCAATTTGGTCACCTGGTAGGTGATTGAGGGTTTGGGCTTCTATATGATGAACAATTTTGATGGGCGTGCCACTTTTTGGAATCCAGTAATAAAAGCGGCGCGATAAAAGCTGATTGGCGTCAATTCCAAGAAGTTCTAAACCAAGGGCATTTTTGCCGTGAAAATCATAGATAAGCCAACCATCGAGGCCAGGTTGTTCTAGAATATACTTTTGGATCTCTTGGATATACAACTTACGGCCGGCAATTGTGGCTTTGTCCATAGAAGCTCCTTAAAAAAACCAAAAACAACTGATACTTTGCTTTGGAATTAATCAAACGGTTGAGTAGTATACAGTCGGCACCCAAAGAAGTATAGTGAAAACTATTGGAGAAATGAGTTGAATACGCTGCGAGTAAAGTACTTTCTGATATGGACTCTTGTGAGTGTTGTATTGGTAGTGTCTTGCTGCGTTTTTTTTATAAGTTACTACTCAGAAGCGGCGAGCACAAAACATTTTCGTTTGGTGCTTGATCGCCCTGCAAACCCAAATCATGTTCCTATTTATGTAGGCCATGCTCTTGGGTACTTTCGTGAAGAAGGCATATTTTTAGAAATTCAAAAACCGACAACCGATTCACCCATTTCTGAGATAGATAAAGGCACTGCAGAATTTGTTTTAACAAGCCTTCCACGTGCGTTTAGAGCTATAGCTAGAAAAAGTAACATTTGCATACTTGGAAAGGTTGTTGACAAGCCCCTCAAAGGCTTTTTAGTACTCCAATCAAGTGGTATGAAAGGTATTCAAGATTTTAATGGGCGCATTATGGGCTATGATGGGGCCTATAGTATCTTTCCATCTGCTGAGATCATCTTGGATCTAAATAATATTCAGGTAGGCTGCAAGCTTAATATGTACGATGAAGCACTCAATGAGCTTGTGAGCAAAAAAATTGATGTTGTGTATGGGGTATTAGCTAATCTTGAACCTGAATACCTCCAGTCTTTAGGACACAAGGTGAGGTTTTTTTTAGGAACAGATTTGGGCATGCCAGTATATGATGAAATAGTAGTAGCGGCTCACGCACGTGTAAAAAACAATAGTCGCCTCATAGAGTCCTTTCAAAAGGCCCTACAAAAAAGTATTGATTTTTGTACCGATAAGCCAGAGCTTGCTTTTGAAATGTATGCCAACCTCCAGCAAAACAAAAGCCGCAAAACCGTCCTCTGGGAAGAAGCCAGCTGGAAAAAAACAGTACCCCATTTAGCCTCCTCTCAAACCTTTTCTTACGACCCCGTAAAAACCCTCGCCGACTGGCAATACGAGCACGAACTAGTAGCCACCCCCATCGAAGTAAACTCCCACTTCGTCACAAGCCTTTCTCGTTAAAAAATTGTAGACATCTGTGCGCATCATCGTCAATGACACACGCTTTTGCAATAGCCCATACGAGATGATTGTATAGGTGCCAAGTGAAATTTTTGCATGTATGTTCTAGAGCCCGATTTCGGGCGACTGACCAAAGCCCACCGTGACCGAAGGGAAAGGTGGGAAAGATAGAGTATAATGATGGAGCCCGGTTGAGGGCGACTGAATCACGTGATTGAATCGCCCTCAACCGGGCTCAGATGGTTTTTCTGCCGGTTCCCACCGTTCCCTGCGGTCACAGTGGGCTTCGCT
>JAJFUY010000125.1 GCA_021372185.1 Chlamydiales bacterium
GGCGAAGAGTATCATGTAAAAAATATTCTAGAGGTTGTAAATTCAGCAACCTACTCAGATGATGCCAAGGTGCATGCTGCCAGTTTGATGGGGTATGCAAAATACACAACTGACGTAAAAGATATCATAAAGTTTTTAGAAGACGTGCCAGAACAGGACAGGGCTACCACAGTGCAAAACTGTAAGCGCATTCTTGCCCCTATTATTGAATCATCTGCCAACATCAATAGAGCATTTGAAGTGCTTGCATCACAGGTGGCTGAAGAATATTTAAGCCTTGTTGATCTTATGCCTAAAGACTCTCCCCAATTATTAATGAACTCAGTTAAAGCTGCATTAGACTCAGCACCCCTGCAAAGAAGAAAAGAAGTGAGAGATGTGCTGGCCTCTAAGTTACAAAGTGGTATGCATGTAAATGATTTTGAAAATTATTGCGAAACCATTAAAAGCGATCTGATTTTCAAGAGAGAAATATCGGACACTGCTTCGCAGGAAGAAAAATATTTAACAAATCTTCTTTGTATGGGTTTGACGGCTGAACAGCAAAAAGACATACAAGAAAGTGTAGTAAATATTCGTTTTGCTCAAAGACTTGAAGTACTACGTAACACGTTGCTTTTAACTACAGCCGCTGCTACTTTTAATCAAAAGATACTTGTCTTAGCCTCTTTTGCAAACATCTGTAGCAACCCTGTAAACCTCCAAGAGCTTTTAGAAGATTTCCTTCCATTGGTAAACCCAAAGAATATTGATAGCTATCCATCAATTTTGAACAAGTTTGTAACGATGACGCGCGATCAACGAAAAGACTTCGTGACCGAGTTCTTAGCTAGCCCAAAAGTACCTGAAGTAGTTCTCAAAGATCCTCGTATTCATGTTTAGGTCTTTAGCTTGCTTTTGAGGGCCTCTAGGAGTTCGGGGAAGGTTGTTTTGTTACAATCGCCCCCAAAGTGGCCGCCATCAGATTCGTGGTACTCTGTTGCAAGCTTGTCCCGCACCATGCGGGCTTCTTCAATAGGTATCCACGGATCGTTTGTTCCTGCAAATTGGATGATCCAGGATTGATTTTTTTTGATGGTCTCCCAGTTCCAAGGAGCGTCAAAGTAGCCGCTTTGAGTTTCTGCTGGGATATCAAGATCTGTGTAGTATGTGCCAATTAATGCCGAGCCTAAAATTTTATGCGTCTCAGCATAGCGCATGGCGGCAATAGCCCCTGAGGAGTGCCCTACAATGAATGTATGTTCATCTGGCTGTAGTGAATCTAGAAATGGCAGCCAATAAGAGCTCCGGGCAAGAACAGCATCCGGAAATTGCTTGGCAATTACCTCAACCCCTAGCTTCTCAAGTTCCACCTTAAGATAGGGAAACCAGTTATCATTTGGCGAACTGCCCCCATTCCCATGAATAAAAATTGCTTTCATACTCCCCTCCAAACATTTTTATTTGCCACAAGTACACGATTAATATTAGCCCATATGGGACATTTACATAAGTGGCAAACAAAAGTTTTTCATGTGGTTTTAGAGCCTTTCAGGGCGACTGAACAAAGCCCACCGTGACCGAAGGGAACGGTGGGAAAAGGGTGTGAAGAAAATAGAGCCCGGTTTAGGGCGATTGAATCACGTGATTGAATCGCCCTAAACCGGGCTCCATTTTCTCTTTACCTTGTTCCCACCGTTCCCTTCGGTCACGGTGTGCTTCGTTCAATCGCCCTGAAGGGCTCTAAAACCGTATAATAAACTTTGATTCAATCGTTTATAATTTTTCGGCTCCAAATTTTGTTCTTTATTTATGTTTCATAGCTTGTGAGGAGGTGTTGGATTGGGGAGTTTTGGTATTTGGATTTGCTGTTGGGGAGGTATTTTAGGGTGGATTCGTACATTTTTCGTATGTTGGCGGCGTAAGATTTTTTGTTGGGTTGGGCATCTAGGGATGCTTTTAGGTTGGCGATGTCGGTTTTTGAGAATTTTACTTTTCCGGCAGCTAGTTTTGCCAAGGGGGTTATTTTTTTTATTTCTTCTAAAAAAGTGGCGTCAGCATCATTTCCGCTGGATACCATGAGCTTTGCATCTAGTGAATAGAGTGCTAAACGTTTTGGAGGCTGAGGCATCTCTTTTGCTAATGCCTTTTTAAGTTGGGAGGCATCTTCTAGGCTTATCATGACATATCGTGTACTAGTTCCAGTTCCAATGGCTAGTAAACAGCTCTCAGGCAGGCGGTGAAGAGCGTGCTTATTGGTTCCAATCTTGTAGTTATTGATAAATAAGTTGGGTGAATATTCAAGTTTTGCTGGCAGCTTTACGCCTCGTGGCAGTACGCGGGCTATGGCGTCAAAGTTTTTGCTAAAGTAGTCGTTAGTATCTTTTGGTGCGGTACTATCTGCTAACAGCATACGTAAGGGCTTTTCTAGCACCTCTCGCATACGCTGCTGGCCGGCAGCCCAGTTTTTATCTTTGATACTTTCCGCCATATTGGTAGTAAAATACTCAAAGACATCATTGGCAGTGGGCATGTCTTTGCCCATATCAAGTCGCACTTCATCAGATAGGCCAATGATAATATTTTGGCCGGCTAAAATTTGACGCATGCGGAATTTTGGATTGTATCTGATGGCTGTTGTTCTAAAAATTCTTTTACTAAAGCTTCGCACTCTTCCATAGAAATATCAGCATTATTTCCACCTAAAACAGCCAAACAGGCATCAAATTTGCTGTGAGCGTTTTGAACCTCTACAGGCTCTTCTGGATCTGGCTGGAGAGTAGTGCTTACTTTTTGCACGCGTTTAGCAATATCTCCAAAGGGTAATCGGATATCTATATGAGGAGTATTTGAACTTTCGGTTTGGGTATGTTGCAGCTGAATAAGGGCATTTGCAACTTGATTGAGGCTTCTTTTTTGTTCATCTGTTGGGGCATTTGCTGCTTTTGTTGCCTGTTGAAAAATCAATTGGGCTTTTGCTAAATTTTTGGCTGAATCTAAAGGCCCTTTTAGCCCCACATATTTGCATAACTTATCAGTAAGAGAATAGATGACTCCCCTAAAGCTTTTTTTATCGACAAACTCTAACCCCTGAGGCTTATTCACTAAAAATAATGACTGAATTTTGACGTCATTGGGCCTACCCATTTTATCATGCGTTTGTGCGTCATAACTCTTAAAGAGATTTAAACCCTGCCGTAGCGCATCATCCGGTGTAAGTTCAGCCATCAAAAACTCTAATTTTTTGTGTTACTTGGCATATAGCAAAAGGCTGTCATTAAAATCATCTATTCTTGACTCTGGGATCGACTTTAGGGTAGTATCCAGGCAGTATGAAAAATATCATCGTTTATCTCTTTAGCTTACTTGTGATGCTGCCGGCATATTCTGGTGAAATTGCCTACACGCATCTTTTGGGCAAATTTGACCCTAAGACTGATAGTTTATTTGTGGTGGTGCCAGAAAGCTATTCTGGAAAAGCTGATACGCAGTATCTTAGAAAAGAAGCGATGGATGCGTTTATCAAGATGGCAACGGCCGCCAAAAAAGATGGCATCACGCTTAAAATTGTATCGGCAACAAGAACCTTTTATGCCCAGAAAGCCATATGGGAAGCCAAATGGAACCGCGGGGCTGACACCCACAAAAAGCTGCATGAGCGCGCACGTCATATCTTGCGATATAGTTCTATGCCCGGAACATCGCGGCATCACTGGGGCACAGATGTTGATATCAACAGCGTAGAAAGTGACTATTTTGCCAGTGGCAAGGGTAAAAAAGAGTATGAGTGGTTAGTAACTCATGCGAAAACTTATGGATTTTTTCAACCCTATACTCCCAAAGGCCTAAATCGCCCAGAGGGGTATGAAGAAGAAGAGTGGCACTGGAGTTATGCTCCCCTTTCAGATCAGTTTATGCGTGAATATGCTAGCCGTATTGGCTATGAAGACATAGATGGCTTTCGCGGGTCAGAAATGGCCAAACCCCTCAAGGTTATCACAAACTATGTGCTCGGCATCCAAAAGTAGCCTTATCCTCAAAAATTGCACGCTCATAACGATGTGCGATACAATCCCAACAGCCTCTGCCTGTATTATTGAAGATACCAAGATTCTCTGGGTGGGAGATGAGGCCGATCTTCCGGCTATTGATGCTGAAGTGGTTGATCTGCAAGGCGCCTATGTCTACCCTGGGTTTATAGATACTCATGCGCATATCTTTTATGAAGGCCATACGAAGATGCATCAGCTTACGCTCTCTTCTCAGCAAACAAAAGAAGAGATCATTAGCCTTGTAGCGGCAACGGTGGCAATGAGAGAGCCTGGAGAATGGATTGTAGGCTTTGGCTGGGAAGAACATGCATGGGAAGATCAGCGCTTTCCCACCCTCCATGATTTAGATAGCATCTCGCCTAATAATCCTGTTTTTTTACGGCGTGTCGATGCTCATGCCGCTTGGGTAAATAGTGCAGCCTTAAAAGTGGGATCCATAACACGTGATACAATAGATCCCGAAGGCGGCAAAATCTATCGCGATAGCCAGGGCGATCCTACAGGAATACTGCTTGATAATGCTCTGAAAAGACTCTATGCATGTATCCCAAAGTCAACAGACGTTCCGGGCATCATTAAGTCCGTACTTACCAAGTGTCTGACAAAGGGTATTACCTCAATTCATGATGCCAGGCTTGATAAAGAGCAAGTAGAGGCCTGTCTTTTGCTAAACTCTCATAATGACCTTCCTATACGGGTGTATGGCATGGTTGGCATTCCCTCTGATATCGGACAAGAGTTTTTGCAAAAAGGCCCGCAGCATTATGGTCCATTTTTTGAAGTACGCTGCATAAAGCTATTTGTGGATGGTGCTATGGGCTCTCGAGGCGCAAGTCTCTTTGAGCCATATGATGACTCACCTGATGAATCTGGTCTCTTATTGTGGAGTGAAAAGGAATTTCAGGCTCTTTTAGAAGTAATCAAAGATCGCGGCTTTCAGGTAGCCTGTCACGCTATTGGCGACAAGGCAAACCACATGGTGCTTAACGGCTATGAAAAGGTGAAGCTTTTGCGCCCACGTATAGAGCACGCCCAGCTTCTTGTGCAAAGTGATATAGCAAGATTTAAGGAAATTGGGGTGATTGCTGCCATGCAGCCCTTACATCTGCCAGCAGATATGCCATGGCTAGATAAAAGGCTTGGCCAAAAAAGAGCGACGGCCGGTGCCTATGTCTGGAAGTCATTACTAGATGCAGGATGCAAGATTGTAGGCGGATCTGATGCCCCAATAGTTGACATCAATCCCCTCCTAGGTATGTATGCGGCCGTCACGCGCCAAGACCTATCCGGCAACCCATCAACTGGCTGGAATCCAGAACAGCGCCT
>JAJFUY010000144.1 GCA_021372185.1 Chlamydiales bacterium
GTAAGCTATGTGGGTGTGCTAAAGTGTAAACCATGTCTATTGGTTGGACCTTCGCTCAGTCGCCCCAAATCGGGCTCTAATACAACGTTTTGAAGGACAAGTAATTCCCTAGGCCCGGCGCTTTTCACTTTTCACATGCCCTTTTCACCACTACCGGTATTGTTGTGTAAAAACTAGCTTTGTGGATGGATCAAATAACTCGAGAACTTGTGCTCGATGAGTATAGCAGACAGGCGTATCGATAAGGATAATTTCTTTTACTGTTTCGCGAGAAAGCTTGCTGAGAGCCTCTAGACCCATAAATGTCAGGCCTGTGCCCGAAGCATCTACTCGTTCGAGTTTCGAAATAGCAACCCCTTCGAACGTTGTGAGTCGTCTATTATTTGATACATCTAGATAACGTAGAGTATCTTTGCAGGTTGATGACAAAAGAGTGAGGCCTTTATCTGTGAGGTCACATGCTTTTATTTCAAGATTTACGAGATTTTTAAAGGCAAAGCTTGCAACGGATGTAATGAGTGGGCATTGGGTAATGCTTAGACGGCCTAAATCCTTTCCAAACGTTGTACACATTGCCTGAAGATCTGTATCTGTAATAGAAACGCTACTTGTAATGTCGAGCCACTCGCAGGAAAATGGGGGAGGATTACTCAATCCTCGCCATTTCATTCGAGTAGAAAGTAATTCCGTTCTATAGAGCTGATCCGAGAGGGTAACGGTTATTTTTCTTTTTTTCTGTGTAGAAAGCGATGGGTAAAATCCATCCTCGCGATAACGTTGCATTCTATAAAAAAGCTCGGTAGCATTTGGACAGTCGCGACCAGTAAAATGGAGTTTTGCCCACATCATGGCTTTATTTGTCATGTGTTCAAAGAAGTACCATTTCAGCTGATCAAGAATTTTGCTCTCTTTTTTAATACTTAAAATGCATTCGAGGGCGGCAACGTAATGTCCATTTGATTGTTTATGACAAGAGCGCCCAATAAAAGCCTCTACAAATTTACTTCCTAACGTTGAATCTTCATGTGCCAGAATATACTCAAGTAGTGCTGTATAGCCTTCACGATCATCCTCAGCATTGGCATTTGCAAAAAGAAAGTCTGCGCAAGCCTCACGAAGAGAAGGAATATTGTTGCTTACTGCAATAACAAGACCTGCCAACAGAAATGCTGGATAAGTTTGTTCAGCGATTTATTCACCATCTAAGCTAAAGATGGCTCTAAACTGCCTCTGGTTTGGGTTCTGGGGTTTGAGCGGGGATGATTTGCCACCAGCATGTGATTGCAAAAGCTGCTTCTGCTACTATATTGCCCAGTAAAAATACATCTTTTGTGGCGATCAGGCGAACGACGTCTATGGCAATGCTGATGAGGCTTGCGTTTTGAATGCCTGTGTAGAGGCTTCTTCTATTTTCGATGCCAATAGTTTCATCTATTTCGCGGCCTGTGGCAGTCCAGAGGCCTATTATGAGAGAAACTGTGATGCTCCGATAAAATGGAGGTATGATAAGTAATGCAGCTGTGTAGGGGAGTGCCCAATAAACACTGGTGGCTATTTTTTTAACAGGTTCTGGGAGGTCTTTGGACAACACTTCAACTTTGTGGCCGGCCCAAAAAAAGGCTTTTTTTACTTGCGTTGAGGCTTCATGTACGAAAGCTTGGGCTATTTCTTTATAGCCTATATATGGGGTTATAATCATGACTGCACCTTTACAAAGTTATTGCCATTTCCAATTAACACAAGCTTTGCTAGGCATATAGCCTGAATGATTAAGCTTGCGGCTAAAAATGAGCTACCAGAAGTAGCAAAACTGTAGGTTTTAATGGCGATGTTTACAGCTAAACCCATACCCACAAATACTGCACAAAACTGTCGTACTTCCCGGTCGTTATTTGACAGGTGGTTTATAGCGCTAATGCCGCAAACAAGAGTTGAAAGGCTTGCATCATTATAGTGTCCAAACGCAAAGGCAAGACTAGGTAAGATAAAAAAGTAGTTTTTTAGCACGTGTAAGGCAGCATCTTTTGTGTCTAGAACAATACGTGGGAGCACATTATCTTGGAACGTGCGTACTTTTTGGCCCATCGATGTATACCCTTCTTGAAAGGCCTTTCTGCTTGTATCCATAGCATGACGAAGGTGCTGGGATATGCTTGTAGTGGTGTTTCCAATAGCAGCTGACATGGCTTCTCCTTACTCGTTTTTGGCGAGGTTTGTAATTATAGACGCGCTTTTTATTATATACAGCGAGTCAAAAACAAGACCCAAAATGTTTTCATATGTTGGGTATGTATTTGCTAGGGCGATATTATAAGCTCCCATAACTGCATGCAAGCCAAAAATGCCTGTTGCTACTTTTGTCACTGTTGATATCTGCTCACGAGCTACTTGGGTATCACAAATGTGAGCCGCAATGCCTGTGACAGCATAGACCATCCACGAATGGGGGCTAAAGCAGCCTAAGCTAAATCCAAGTGCTGGAAGCGCAGGCCAGTAGCTACCTATATCAAATGAATGCTCTGTAATGAATGGGGCAATTTCGCTTTGTATGGTTTGAGCAATTTTGTCAGCATAGTTTTTAGGGGCAGCTGTTTGAGGCTGCTTCATTTCACTCATAAAATGTTCAAAAGACTGATATTCTTTTACAGGCGATGACATATAACCCCTCAAATATAGAGTCTTATAATGATACAGATAGAGATTATTTTCTGTTAACCTAATTTGGCAATAACTATGATAATAGACAAATAGGTTTACCCTTATGTCGAAATTTGAACATATATCTGGTAATGAACAGGTTAAAAAAAGATTAGGTCTTTTATGCGATAAGGATGAGTTGCCTCATCTTTTGCTCTTTTGTGGCACAAAAGGGGTAGGAAAGCGCCTATTTGCCGAAGCCCTTGCGTCTACAGTCACAACACTACCCGATACGCATATCTTAGCGCCTGAGGGTAAATTAGGCATGCATAGCATCCAGGCAGTAAGACGCCTGCTTGAAGAGGTAAACCTGGCACCATTTTCAACTGGTAAAAAAGTTTTTATCATTGATGATGCCGAACGTATGTTGCCAACTTCTGCTAACGCACTGTTAAAGACATTAGAAGAGCCGCCTAAAAACACATGTATTATTTTAATTTCGAGCGCACCTGAAAAGCTCCTTGCTACTATACTCTCGCGTTGCCAGCCTATGCGGTTTTGTCCATTAACACCTCAAGAGATAGCCCAAATCTTGCAGCAAAAGCATAGTGTATCAGCAGATGTTGCTAAAAGCGTCTCAGAGAGCTCTCATGGGTCTCTTACACTTGCGCTACAGCTTTTACATCAAGAGGGGATAGCAGGACAAATCTATAGCCATTTAGCCAAAAAGCGAAGTTTTGTAGAAATTGCTCAACTAGCCAAGGATTTTCAAAAGAAACTTGACGCTAAGCGCAAAACTTTAGAACAAGAGCTAAAAAGCCAGTACGCGACCACGCTAAAAGAGGGCACGCCCGCTATGAAGCAGCTGGTAGAGCAAGAAATGGATGGGGCTATAAGCCTTGCCATTATGCAAGAGGTGCATGAGCTTTTGTACTGCATTCAGGCGTTTTTTATAGATATTGAGCGAGTAGAGGCTCATGTGCCACTCTATTTCGAACAGCACCGTGACTCAATCCTTTCGCGTAAAATACCTCTAGAACGAGTTGAAAATGGCATCAAGCAAGCAAAACTCAAATTAGAGCGCTCATCACCCATCCAAAACACTTTAGAGAGCCTGTTGCTTCAGCTTAATACCTGATTGATAATGTAGCTAACACCATTAGGGCCCACTAAATCAGGTGTGATCACCATGGCATCATTTACAAAGATATGGCCGTTTTCTGTGCGTATGGTGATATCTTTGCCATTTAACGTGCGAACTTTGCCAGTTTTCATGTTTTGAGATAAGTACTTACCTAAAATGATGTGGTAGTTGATAAAATCAACAAGCTCGTCTTTTTTAGCTGGGTCTTTTAGTTTTTCAACTTTATCCATGCCAAATTTTTCAAACGCTTCATTGGATGGTACAAATGAGGTAAAGGGCCCTGTTCCATAAAAAAAGTCCAGTAAATCAGCGGCTCGTATCAGTGAAGCAAAAGTAGTAAGTTCTGGGCGTGTCATAACCACGCTCTGTTGCTCTCGTAGGTCTTGAGTGGTGGGTGCAGATGCTTTTAGTTGGTTTGGTTTATGAGTATCGCAACCAGTTGTAAGAATGAGACCTATTATTGGGAGCAATAGGGTAGATTTTTTCATGGTCAAAAGTCCTTTCGGGGGGTTTTCTCGTGTCTACCACCAAGCACTTTCAAATTTCAAGCTTTTTTTGTGCAAAAATAATGTGATCATTCGTAAGATGCTGTTTTTTCGATAATGAGGTACAAATGAGCGTGGCTCCAATAAAAGTAGCAGTAACAGGTGGCGCCGGGCAAATAGCCTATAGCCTTCTTTTTCGTTTAGCAAATGGCGATTTATTTGGGCCAAGTCAGCCAATAGCTTTGCATATTCTTGAAGTGCCAGAAGTTTTAGGGGCCTTAAAAGGCGTACAGATGGAGCTAGAAGACTGTGCCTTTCCACTCTTATCAGAAATTGTTATTGGCTCTAACCCTCGAGAAGTGTTTGAGGGCGTGGAATATGCCTTTTTGGTAGGTGCTAAACCTCGTGGCCCCGGTATGGAGCGAAAAGACCTACTGTCCGAAAATGGCAAGATATTTGTAGAACAAGGTAAAGCTCTCAACGATGTAGCATCTAAAAAAGTGAAGGTGCTTGTTGTTGGTAACCCGTGCAATACAAACTGCTTAATTGCTCTACATAATGCCCCGGACCTTCACCCAAGCCAGTTTTTGGCTATGACGCGCCTTGATGAAAATAGGGCTGTAGCACAACTTGCCAAATATTCAAAAACGCCGGTAGCTCACATCCAAAAGATGATCATATGGGGCAATCACTCAAGTACTCAGGTGCCAGATTTTTGCCATGTGACAATTGATAAAAAACCGCTTAGTCAAGTAATTAAAGATCTTCACTGGCTTGAAAATGACTTTATCTCTACAGTGCAAAAAAGAGGCGCTGAGATTATAGCCGCTCGTGGGAAATCATCTGCAGCATCTGCGGCATCTGCTGCCATTGATGCAATGAAGGCGTGGCTCGAAAAAACCCCTAGCGATTCATGGTTTTCATGCGGGGTGTATACGGCTGAAAATACCTATGGCATTGATAATGACTTAGTATTTTCTTTTCCTTGTACAAATCAAGGTGTAGTAGATGGTGTGAGCTGGAATTGCTTTATGCAAGAGCGCATAAGAGCCTCAGAAAAAGAACTACAAGAAGAACGTGAGTTAGTGAAACATTATTTGAGGAAATGATATGGAACCGGAAGTGCTTTTTACAATCACGCGCGATAACTTAGAAACAGGTATGAGAGGTTATCCGGTTGGATACTGCACCACCTCATCTGTAGACCCTGTAAAAGGCCTATACTACCGTGGAAAGCCCATAGCAGAACTTGCCGAAAAAGAACCAGAAGAGGTGATATACCTCCTTCATTACGGAAAAGAACCTACAAAAGATGAACTTGCCGATTTTAAAAAAGATTTAGAAGCAAGATCCCACATATCAAAAAAACTCGTAGACATTATCCAAAAACTGCCCCGAGAAGGCCAGGCGATGAAGCTTTTGGCAACAGCCTTACTTCTTGCTGGCATCACAGAGTGCGAACATGATTATGAAAAAGACTGCCTAAACCTGTATGCACGCATCCCTGAAATTGTAGCGCTTGTTATAAATCACCACGCAGGCTGGAAGGGCGAGCATGTATCACGCCCAGAGCTTGGCTATATCGAAAACTTTGTCTCTATGCTGCACGTGCCTAACAAAAAAGAAGCAGAACTTGTGCGGGCTATGAAGCTGTTTAACATTTTGCATTTTGATCATGGTGGTGGAAACCTTTCTACTTTTGTTGGAAAAGCGGTAGCGTCTGGCCTTGAAGATATGTACGGGTGCTTATCATCGGCAATATGTGCCTTGGCAGGCCCAAGACACGGAAGGGCCAACCAAGACTGCCTAGAATTTGTAGAAGAAATTATCAAAGAAGTGGGAGAAGATGCTCAATATTCCCAAATCGAAGGGTTAATCCGCGGAAAACTCGCCAAAAATGAGCTTATCTTTGGCTTTGGCCATGCGGTGCTCCGCGTAGAAGACCCTCGTGCGACTATTTTTTATGAGCTTGCTCAAAAACATTATAGTGAAAATCCTATGGTAAAAGTTGCTATGTACTTGCGTGAGGCTGGTTCTAAAGTACTTGCCGAAAACCCCAAAATATCAAATCCCTATCCAAACGTTGATGCCATATCAGGCGTGGTGCTAACAGCTGCTGGCTTTGGCTATGCAGACTATATTGCCGTGTTGTTTGGCATGTCTCGTATTGTTGGCATAGCTCGCCAAATTGTCTATGAGCGCTCTGAAGCTCGAGATGGTAAGGGCACACCTATTGTCAGGCCAAAATATCTTTATGCAGGCGATAAATCAGTTTCCGGATAAGAGGATTTCTGCCACTATGTTTGGACATAGTGGAGATAAATCATGAATATTGCCGAAATTCAAAGTATGTGCCAACGAGCAGGTAAGCACTCTCTAAGTAAGACAAAACTTGCAGTAACTTCGCTTGGAATTGCCCTTTGTGGTTTATTGGTGGTGTTTTCTCAGAGCCTTGGGCTTCTCTCTGGCGCCTGGGTGGCCTTTAGCCTAAACTTTTTGCCTCTATTTTTATCTGGCGGCATTTTGATGGGCCTTGGCGTTATGCTCATACGCCATTATCACGATGAAATTAAGGAATCTGACGTAGGCTTTGGCAAGCTTTTTATGCGCTCATGGCATGCGGCTTTAAGTTCAGCGTATGTATTTATGCCCATAGTCCTCTTGTTTTTATCGGTGTGGGCTATGCTTGGGCTGTTTTACCTAGTCCGAGAAATACCCATGTTGGGCGATTTTTTTGCCTCACTTCTATCTACCGGTCCATTTTTGCTGCATCTAGCGGCCCTATTGCTTTGTGTCTTTAGCATCTATATTTTATTTGTTGTTACCCCAAACTTTGCTCTCAAGCCATTTATGGAAGCCACTGTGATGACGCAAGAGTCAAAAATATACCTCTCACACTTCTTTGTGCGCACACTTCTTTTACTTGTGGGCTTGTTCCCACTTCTTTTGTCATGCCTGCTACTTACAATAGCTGCAACCATGACCACACACGGCTTTGTAGCCTCATCAAATCACTTACAGCTGGTTGTACAGTGGCTTATGATCATGCTGCCTTATGCAGTACTTTTATCCCCAAGCGTGGTGTTTTTCTTTAACATGGCAGCCGAAGCTCACGTATCAGTCCACAAAGAAAAATCTCAATAGTAAAGGTCCCTGATGCACGTTTTTTTTACCGCACCAAGTACTCATATAGTATTACTCGATCCCGCCATGGCTCAAAAAAAGATCGATAAAACTTTACGCATTTTTAGTCAGATTAAAGAAGAGCTTTCAAAGTGTATCCCTGCAAACTACTCTACTTTACTTCAGGCAAAAGTAGTGGTAATACAATCTGAGACAGTTGGTGAGTTATCGACTCACCTTGCAATTATACGTGTAGAGAATCTCGTCAGTCGGCTCGTTGATGTCTCAACGAAATTTCTAGTACGCACGCAAGGCCTAGAACAGCAATTTGCCCATCAAATCGCTGCTATCCGCCTCCAAAGTATTATCCTCTCATACTACGCCACCCGCATCCTCAACCTAAACAAAATCCTACTAGATAAACAACTAGCCGCCTTCCAGCGCACCCATTGATTATTTGTGCCTCTGGCACTAATCTCGAGTTTGGACATTTGCCGAAGGCTTTGGAGTGCGGTAATTCTTTACCGCTCTTAATTTTCGACCACATAAGCTAACTGCAATGACCTCCAAAACCTACACGCAATTGCATTTGAAAATAAATCCCATAGAAAGTAATCTCTATCAAAAAATTAAAATGAATAATTGGCCTCACGCCCCAGCACACCTTCTGCAAGAGGTTGGTATCTACATGGTAACATGTGGGACATATCTCAAAGTTCATCATTTTCGCTCTGAAGAGCGCCG
>JAJFUY010000150.1 GCA_021372185.1 Chlamydiales bacterium
TAGGCGCGTAGGGCAATTTGGTCTCTTGTGGCTTGAGATTGTAGAGATTTTAGGTGATCGATGAGTTCCTGAGGTGTCTTTGGACTGGCAGGAAGAGATAAGCAAGAAGCAGCAGTTGCTGTGCTATATGAAGTAAAACGGGTATTTTGTTTGTGTATGCTAGCTAGTGGTAAGGAAATTTCCTCACACGGCATTCTCGTGCCAGTTGAATGCTCTTTAACGCGCAATGCCTGCTTATTGATAATTGCAGTTTCCATAGTAGCACATAAAGTGCCCACTAGCGCTGTGTTACACTCTTTTGGCCCTATTTTGGCCGCTCGTACCATCATTTTATCAATGGCTTCTTGGAAGAACTTTTGATTTGCAGTACTTGACTCAACAGAGGCAAATTCCTGCATAAGCGCAAAGAGCTTCACCACAAGCACAAACTTTTTATGATCATCTACAGATATGCCTGCGGTATGAAATATATCTGCAAGCATAGATATTATAGAACTTGCGCTACCACCGCCTGTGTAACGGGTTTTGCTGGCGCGCCCTACATGATCTGCCTCTGGTAGTTCATGGCCATAACAGAGTAGTCTTCCATAAAAATCAAGGTCGGATTGTATGAGGTTTTTGCTGTAGTTATTTGAAAAGAGGAGATTTGACCATTCTATAAAGAGCTGTTTGCCGCTATCACTTGTTACATCCACTAAAAATGCCGGGCTTGTAAGATCGTTCATTACATCGTCGCCCTCAACGCTATTATGAACCTGAGATCCAATAGCACGGTTTATGATGCGGATATCAACCACACTCTCGCGTATAGCATGCACCCTGATGATGACAAGCTGTCCTGTCTGGCCTTTCCAGCCACCGGGCATATAGCAGACCTTGGCAGCATCTTGACTCAACAGCTCTAAAATAGTTGCAGGAACTTTGAAAGAATTTTTTTCACTTACTAAAGCCAAAGTTCTAAAGTTCTGCAGATACTTGACAGCAAGTTCTTTTTGCGAGGTAACAAGGGACTCTGAGTGTTCACCAAGTATGCTTTTAGCAAAAAGAATAAACCCAGGATGTTCTAAAATCGCCTGAACATATTCGCAAGAAGCGACCGCAGAAAAGTCTGTAGGGCTAAAAATAACGGCTTCTTTGGCAGCTGTAAGCTTAGCAAACTGTTCAGGATTAGATTTGCCTGCCGTAAGCTCAAAAAGCTCATCGAGTGTAAGAGTAACAGGTTGTGGAGCTTGATCTGCAGGATGCGTTAAGAGGGGAGAAATATTAGAATTTAGTACAGTAACACCCGATGTCATAAAACCTCATATTTAAAACTCGGGCATTATTAGCATTTCACAAAATCTAAGTCAACAAAACAAAAAACCAAAAGATATTTAACTATATCAAATAAAATTTCAGGTAATTATGTTTCACTCTCGAAAAGAGGGATGAATGGTAATGCAAATACAAAAAAACAATTTTTACCGCAGAGAAAAAACAGAGAGCGCAGAGTAATAAAAAAATCCAATTGCTTATTTTTGTTTTTCCTCTGCATTCTCTGTTTTTTCTCTGCGGTAAAATTGTATTTGTATTTGCATTACCTTACATCACTCTCGTCGAGAGTGAAATATCCAATTTACATATCCAGGAATTGGCGGATGGTAT
>JAJFUY010000175.1 GCA_021372185.1 Chlamydiales bacterium
TATGTCTTATTAGAACGAGATGCGCAGGCAATCCAAACAGCAACCAACCTGTTGGAAGGAGATGACCGGTTGCGCTGCGTACAAACTGATGTCGTAAAAGACGAAAAGTTTTTTACAGACCCTCAAAAAACCCAAGCCCTACAGCCTGAATCTGTCTACCTCTGTTTAGGTTCCGGCGCCCTTACAAAGTGCGTGCTCAAGACAAAACGAGAAGCTTTTATTGTTCTTCACAAAATACAGCGGTATCTTATGCCAGGCGGATACCTGCTACTGGCCGGCCTTGCCGATAGCTGGTTTGTATCAAATGAATTTAGTACTCATGGCTTTACAGTACTTAACACCTTCTGTCCAAGCAAAGAGCAGCCATTTTACGTCCTCCAAAAACCCTTTAATTTAGAGCCAGAGCCAAAATAGCGTTGCGCTCGTCTTTTACGGAGCCGTTGCCTCATTTAAAAAAGCTTCATGCTTAAGGGATTCTACATCATCTGATGAAAGCTGCTCATGAAATCTACTCTAACTCAAAAGCTCTCTTTTTTACCACCTCACTCTTGTAAATAGACCTCAAATTGCCATTTGGATTGATAGCCTAAGCTTTTGCAGATGCCAAGTGCCATTGCCTCTGCCATGAGATAGGATGAGCCGGTGTGGCAGCCTTTGGTTACTGCGTGATTTAGGGCAGTTTTACGTAAATTAGTGCTTAAGCCCTGGCGCCTGTATTGTTCTTGCGTGGCACCATTCCAAAAACTTACGAGACCGCCGTCAATGAGTGTTGTTAGGCATGAAACAACTTTGCCATCTTTTTTTGCTGCCCAGGTAAAGAGCTTATCATCTGCCTCCATAGCCTTTTTATAATCTTTTGAGACATGAAATATGCTGCAAATAAGCTCTATACACTCATTCATTGTCGCCTCATCCTGAACAAGTTCTATAGTTACACCCTCATCTTGCGTAGGCACGCTATAGTGCGACTGAAGCTTGCCGATAACCCCCTGAAACACCCCCACGTTTTTAAACCCATTTTTAAGAAGCTCTTCTTTAAAAAATTGATTTGCTTTTTGGTCGATATACCAGACAAATGGCTGTTTACGTTCTGTAAAATAGGCCATATGCTTTTTAATTTCTTCATCCCAAGAAGATTTAGGAAAGCCAATTACCACATTACAAAAAGGGTTTGGAAGCCCTGAGTAGTAACGGTGCACCCCTTGACTTAAGCTCCAATCAGCATCTGGCACACACTTTGCCTCTACTAATAATTTGTAATATAGCGTAAAATGACGGCGCAAGAGTGTCATTTGATCTGCCTCTTGCACCTCTGATACTGTGTATTGTCCTGGTAAATACATACTATTCTCCTTTTTAGCTTAAGTATGTAAAAAGGGTGCGAAAGAAAAACAGGGGAGAAAATCCCCTTTTTTGATATAATTTAGTTTTTAATTTGGGCATTGATATGCTAAAACAATTTTATAAAGATCTTGAGTACTGTGAAGCCAGCGTAAAAAAGCTCTCCAAAAGCTTTTGTGACCATGTTGGAATTACCGTTTTTGCCTATGTAAGAATCTATGATGATAACCGCGCTGCCTGGGTCACCTCAAACTCAGACCAAGACCATTTTTTACTTGATGCCAACGTGCTTGACCATGAGCCAACATTCAATACAAAAGCCCACGTAAAAGAGGGCGCAAAGCTTTGGTTTTGCGACGGCTCTTATCCTAAAGAATTTTATGAAGAGCGAAAAAAGCGCTTTCATATGGATCATGGGCTCATTCTGGTTCGCCACAAAAAAACCTACCTAGAAACCTGCTACTTTTCTGGATCTTTAGAAAAAAGGCCGCTTTATAACCTCTTTGCAAACGAGCAGCCGCTTTTTTTTGCATTCATGGACCATTTTGTAGAAAATCTAGACGGCCAGCTTCTTACAACACTCACCGATGCTCTCCCTTTTTCTGAATTTGTCAAGCAGCCACGAGTCCCCGAATATCAAGCACTCGATCGCGACACCTTACTTGCCCTCTCTGGCCAGGGCCTCCTTGCCACCATCTCCCAAAGAGAACGAGAATACCTCACACTCTTTAGCCAGGGGTTCACACACAAAGACATCGGC
>JAJFUY010000201.1 GCA_021372185.1 Chlamydiales bacterium
CGTGATTCTCTGGTTTTTCTCTATAAGAAAAGCTATTTTCAGTATATGAAGGTGCTCCATATGATACTGGGGGCGTCTTGATTGAACAGGCAGCTAGTGGTACGTGACGAGAAAAAAGCGCGCTAGATACCGCCTGAATGACAAGTTGCTTTAATTCATCTTCTAAAGCAAATCGCACTTCCTTCTTTTGGGGGTGCACGTTTACATCTAAGCTTGCTGTTGCCACATCAATATATAAAACAAATGCAGGGTGGCGCGTGGGGTCTAAACTTGAACCATAGGCTTCTTTTACAGCACCTGAAATTCCCAGAGATGTGACAGGGCGCGAATTGACAAAAAGGTGCTGATGAGATCGCGTAGGCCGAGAAAAATTAGGATTAGCAATGTAGCCATGAATGCGAAGGTCATCTTTTTCAAAATTGACTGCAATAAGCTCCGAGAAAAATTCATTACCTAACGCTGCACGAATACGATCATCAAGACTAGATGCCTCCCAAGAAAACTCTCTATTATGATTTAAAATAAGTTCAAAAGCTACCTGAGGATGCGCTAGAGCTATTTGGAGCATAATTTTTACTATACTGCTTGCATCTTTTGCTGGAGACTTTAAAAACTTCTTTCGCGCAGGCACATTATAAAAGAGAGATTTTATTTCTATGGAAGTGCCAGGAAGGCATTTAACTTTTTCGTACGCTACAACTTTGCCACCATGAACTTCAACCAGGCTACCTTCTATTTGTTCGTTACTATCATTATTAGGAGCGGTAAGGAGGCGAAATTCAGAAATAGAAGCAACAGATGATAGTGCCTCTCCACGAAAGCCCATAGTCTCAAGCGCCCATAAGTCATCTAACCCGCGTATTTTGGAAGTTGCGTGTCGTTCGATACAGAGGAGTGCATCATCGTGACCCATGCCACAGCCATTATCCTGGATGCGAAGGAGCTGACGTCCAGAGTTTACAGCCTCAACTACTATTTTTGAGGCCTTGGCATCAACAGCGTTATCAACTAACTCTTTTACAACAGAAGCGGGGTTTTCAATTACTTCACCTGCCGCAATCTGATTGATGGTTTTTTCATCCAGAATACGGATCTTTGAAGCCATAGCAAACACACCCTTTTTGTCATAGATAGATGATAGCGAATGTTCCTCACTAAATCAACTATAGTGTATTATTAAAACATGAGTCACATTGAAAAATTAGCTACAGAAATTGTTACAAAGTTAAAAGCAAATGGGTACATTGCCTACTTTGCAGGCGGTTTTGTGCGCGATAAAATCCTTGGGCTATCCTCTTCAGATATTGACGTAGCTACAAATGCCTTGCCTGATGAGGTTGCAGCCATATTTCCTGAGCATTTTTTAGTTGGGGCGCAGTTTGGAGTATGCGTTGTGCGCCACAAACACCATTCTTTTGAAGTAGCCACTTTTAGACAAGATGAAGACTATCATGATGGCAGGCGCCCAAGCACAGTAACACTCAGAAGCACGCCAGAAGAAGATGCCAAGCGTAGAGACTTTACAGTTAATGGCATGTTTTATGACCCGAGCACCGATGAAATTATAGACTTTGTGGGCGGAAAAGAGGATCTTAAAAAAAATGTCATTAGAACTATCGGTAAGGCTGAAGAGCGATTTACAGAAGACCGCTTACGTATGATACGAGCTATTCGTTTTGCCTACAGACTCGGGTTTCACATCGAAAAAGAGACTAAAGAAGCGATCAAATCACTTTCTCATACACTCTTACCAAGTGTTTCGATGGAAAGAATTTGGCAAGAAATTCAAAAAATTCGCCAAGGCCCAAATTTTCATTTAGCTCTTACTGATTTACATGAACTTGGCCTTTTAGGCTGCGCGCTACCTCCCTTACAAAAGCTTTCAAGCAAGCATATTGTAGAGCGGCTACAAGGCCTTGACCAAGTTTCTGTTAAGGTTCCAGCCATTCTTATACTCGCTGAGTTATTTAACCCCGAAGATATCGCGTTTGTTCTTGGTCTTGGGATAACTATGAGGGCATCAAAAGAAGAAACAAAGTGGATAGAAACGCTGATAGAAGTAAAAGCCTTATGGCAGCAAGACCCTGGTTTTACAAGACGGTTTGACTGGGCTCAAGGCTTAGCCAATCATCGCTCACACGCCTGTTTAGAAGTTATTTTTGCTAAATTATCAGATGATGATAAACAAAAAAGTTTCTCCCTTTTAGACGATACAATAAAGAGCCTTGGGGCTCACATAGAACGTCTACATAAAAAGCAGCCCCTTTGCCAAGCAAAAGATTTGGCAGAACTTGGTGTAAAGCCCGGTAAAAAAATGGGACTACTTTTAGAAACAGCTTCTCGACTCTCTGTTGATTATGACTTACAAACACGCGATGAAGTACTCAAAAAACTGCTTCAAGACCCTATCTGGAATGATTCATGAAAGAAATACTAAGCGCACAACACCCACTTGTCAAATACTGGGTAAATTTACGCACCGATTCTAAATTTAGAAAAACCGAATCTAGAGTACTCTTAGAAGGCAAAAACTGCGTGTATGATATTTGCCAAAAGACAAAAGCTAAACGCCTTATTGTAAGTAATGAATCAATAATAGATGACAGCCTTTTGTATGAAGAAGTGATTGTAGTAACAGATGCCATCATGAAAAAAATATCAGGCGTAGTATCACCTGAGGGTATTATTGCTGAACTTGAACTTCCTGAAAATCGCCCTTTTTCATCTGTCAAAAAGATTTTAGTGGCAGATGGCATACAAGACCCAGGTAACCTAGGAACCATTATACGCTCTCTTTGCGCATTTGGATGGGATGGGCTTTTTTTGTTACCAGGCTGTGCCGACCCTTATAACGATAAGACCTTACGAGCTGCTAAGGGGGCAACTTTTCACTTACCAATCTTTTCTGGAAGCTGGGATGAACTGGCAACTATTTGCAAACAAAACCACTTAGAACTAGTTGTTGCTGATACCAAAGGCCAAAAACCTGAATTTTTTGTAAACAAACCCATTGCTCTTGTGCTTGGCAATGAGGCGCAAGGCGCAAATGTGCCAAAAACCCTTTCACACCAAATCGTCAGCCTGCCAATGATTGGCCAGATAGAGTCTCTTAACGTGGCAGTTGCGGGCTCAATTCTGCTCTATTTATATCAAGAGGGCAAATGAGCGATATTATCCACCACGAAGAAAGTGATTTCTTTGATACAAGTAAAGACTCTCGTCAAGAGCGCAAAAGAGCCAAAAAACGCGATCGCTCCCAATACAAAAAAACCGATCAAGACAAGCTTAAAGCACATCAGGAAGCAATTGATGTTGCCAATTTACAAAAAGGCATCGTCACCACAGTAAGGCCTGAGCAGTTTATTGTAGATTCCAACGGTACTATTTTTACATGTTCACTTAGAGGTTCTCTTAAGAAGGATAAAAAAAAACTTAAAAACCTTGTCATAGTAGGAGATGTGGTCTATTTCTCAAGTGGTGAAGACTATACAGGCGCAATAGAGGCTGTAGAGCCACGTAAAAGCGTGCTTAGCCGAGCGGATCACCTGTCTCAAAATAGAGAACATCTGATTGCAGCAAACGTAGATCAAGTATTTATCACCGTTTCTGTGATTGACCCCCAATTACGACCTACCATTATTGACCGCTATTTAATTGCTGCTGAGAAGGGAGGGCTTAAGCCCATCATCATCTGCAATAAAGTAGATTTACTTGATAGTCCAGATTACCCAGAAGAAGAACGGTTTATCCAAAATGAAATACTTACTGAATGCTACGATGTCTATAAAGACCTTGGCATTACATTTTTGAAGGTAAGTGCAACAACTGGAACGGGCATACAAGAACTTAAAGACCTGATGAAAGACAAAATCTCTGTATTTTCTGGTCAGTCAGGCTCTGGAAAAAGCTCTATCATTAACCGCACAACGGGCCTTGATTTAAAGGTGGGCAAAACTGTAGCTGCCACAAGAAAAGGCGCCCACACCACGTCTAGCGCATCATTACTACCTCTTAGATTTGGCGGCTGGTGCATAGACACTCCAGGTATCAAAAGCTTTGGCGTATGGGACTTAAAAGAACAAGACCTCAGAAGTTTTTTTGACGAAATCCACGCCGAATCTATCCACTGCAAATTTCCAGATTGCCGGCACGACCAAGACCCCGGGTGCAGCATCCCCCAAGCAATCGAAGAGGGCCGAATCTCAGAACTTCGCTACGAATCCTACCTCACCCTCCTCAACAGCCTCCAACAAAAACACCTCCGCCGTTAAAACATAATCAATTTTGTGTACCGCAGGTACACGCTTATAATTAGCCCGGCGTAAAAACTGAGTTCCGTCTTAGAGCCCATAGGGCGACTGAACGAAGCCCACCGTGACCGACGGGAACGGTGGGAACAGGCAAAAACCCATCAGAGCCCGGTTGAGGGCGATTGAGTCACGTTATGTCGAACACAGACATGGTTTACACTTTAGCACACCCACATAGCTTACACATTTTTAAAATTTATAATTT
>JAJFUY010000023.1 GCA_021372185.1 Chlamydiales bacterium
GAGTGCATTTTTCTTTTATACCTTTTTCCCAGGGCGACTAAAGTCGACCTGGGCTACCCTCCATCACTCTCTTCGAGAGTGAACTCACGCGAAAACTATAACTTTGTAATTTATCAGGCATGTGGTATGCACAACACTAAATAAGGTGTTGTCGCACATGGAATTTTCAGTTGCTATTGAGGTTGAACAACTCTCACATTACTACAACGACCATGCAGCTGTGGATGATATTTCCTTTGAGGTACAGACTGGCACAATTTTTGGGCTATTAGGCCCTAACGGCGCGGGCAAAAGCACCACGGTAAAGATACTCACAACACTACTTCCCGCCTCTCATGGCACAGCCCGTGTTTGCGGCTATGATGTAAAAAAACAGGCTTCACATGTACGTCAAAACATTGGTTATGTGCCACAAGCCCTATCCGCAGATGGTGATTTAACAGGCTTTGAAAATCTTACCCTTTCAGCAAAATTATATGGCCTTGATGCCCGCGAGCGTAACGATAAAATCCACGAAGTGCTGGATTTTATGGGCCTGACTGAGGTGAAAGACACAATCGTAAATAAATACTCAGGCGGCATGATAAGGCGTCTAGAAATAGCTCAAGGCCTTGTTCACCAGCCTCACGTGCTCTTTTTAGATGAGCCCACAGTGGGCCTTGATCCGGCAGCTCGCAGTATGCTCTGGAAGCACTTACAAGAATGGCGCAAAAAACAAAACACCACCATATTGCTTACAACGCACGATATGGATGAAGCAGACGCGCTCTGTGATGTTGTAGCCTTTATGGATCATGGCCATATTGTGGCCATAGATACACCCCAAAATCTGAAAAGTGCCATTAGCCCAAACGCTACCTTGGATGAGGCTTTTATATATTATACAGGTAGTTCAATTACAGATGGTGGAGGCTTTACTCATGCAAAACAAGTTAGGCGCAACCTTTCGCGCTACCAGTAACAGTGTAAAACAGACTTTGGCTATTGTAGAGGCCGATATCTGTAAGCTCAAGCACGACCCAATCGAGCTATTGATGCGTATGATCCAGCCTGCCATGTGGCTACTTCTTTTTGGCACGGCTATGAGCCATGTGCACCCTATACAAGGCATTGGTGACATCTCATACCTCGACTACATAGCTCCTGGCGTTTTGGCCCAAAGCGTATTATTTGTGTCGATATTCTATGGAATCGCCCTCATATGGGAGCGTGATAGCGGGATACTCTATAAGATTCTTGTAACACCAGCTCCAAGATATACTCTCGTGTTGGGAAGAGCTTTGGGAGCAGGTCTTAGAAGCTTATTTCAGATGGCTATGATCTACATTTTATCATTTTTATTAGGCATTCACCTGAACTTTGATATACTCTCTTTAGTAGGTGTTGCAGCCATGGTGATGATAGTAGCGGGGATGTTTTCTACCTTTTCATTAATTGTTGCCACGCTTGTAAAAAAGCGTGAGCGCTTTATGGGTATTGGCCAGCTTCTTACCATGCCATTTTTCTTTGCAAGTAACGCGCTTTACCCCGTGAGCACCATGCCAACGTGGATTCGCACCATATCAATCTGCAACCCCCTTACCTATCAAGTAGATGCCCTACGAGACTTAATGATTCAGGGACAAACCTCACACTTTGGTTTAGGCCTTGACTTTGCAATAAGTATAGCCGTCTTTGCACTACTTGCTGCAATTGCCACGCGTTTATACCCACGAATACTCTATTGATTTAATCTTAATGCAAGATGCGTACGCTTACCTTGTCTACTAAAACAAGGAGTACATTATATGTTACGAAGAATCCAGTCAACACCAGATCTACAGGCACAAAAGCATGTGCAAGAAGAAATAAAAGACGCAAAAATCGTCCTACCCAACAATTCACACGTAACCATAAAAATCGCCAAAAAACACCCTGTAGCGGATGTCATACGGGCTCTTGGCACCTTTATGATATTTGCAGCATCAAGTGCCATCACGTTTTTATACGCAACCCGTCAAATAAAAGAAGGAGCAAGCCTCGCCTTCATCCAGCCCGCCCTCGACGTCCTCAAAGCCATGAATAAGTAAGCGTGGAAACTAACTTGTGTGGCGACTTTTTTTTAGAGCCCTTTAGGGCGATTGAGCGAAGCCCACCGTGACCGAAGGGAACGGTGGGGAAGGGATGTATTAAAAAATGGAGCCCGGTTGAGGGCGATTGAATCGTGATTGAGTCGCCCTCAACCGGGCTCCAGGGAACTTTATATTCATTCCCACCGTTCCCTTCGGTCACAGTGGGCTTTTCTCAGTCGTCCTACGGACTCTAAAACAAAATGCACCTTTCATAGTCTGAAAGGTCGACCTACCTGTAATTTTATACAGGCTCCATAGGGTCTTACTTTTTGCGCTCGAGGAGGTAGTCCAGAGAAAACTTGCCTGGGCCAAAGCTGAAGACTATTAGTGCAGTGAGCAAAAAGAGAAATGGCGCTTGGGTAAGGAACGTATCAGGGTCTTGGAAGATGTTGAGTAATGCCGGTCTATGCGCCGTCACATATGCTGTACACATCACGCAGGCAATTGGAATGCTTACAAGTCTAGACGCTAGACCTATCATAAGCAAAATGCCGCCACCAGTTTCAATTGAAGCTGTTATGTTTGCATTACTCTCTGCAAAGGGTATGCCTAAGTTTTGAAAGAACTGCACTACCTTTGGAATGTTGCTAAATTTACCCATACCTGTTTGGTAAAGTTGATAGCCCCAAAATAGGCGCATGGCCAATAGTAGGTAAGAGCTAAAGGATTCCCCAGCCTGAATAATAGCCTCATAAAAGCGGACAAATAGTGCTGTCATATGTGCAACTCCGTGTTGTGATAAGAGATACCGTTTTTAAGTAAAATTTGCAAGAACGCGTTCACGTTTGGCCAGAAAATGCTCAGCCAATTCTGGATAATGCTCTTGTAGCCATACGTATAAAGGCTGTAGGCGCTCTAAATCTTTTGCAAATCTCACACGTGTCTTCATAGACTCTTTACGAGTAATTTTGCCTGTGTCTATGTAGATCGCACGATCGGGCAGAAACCCTAGATTATTCTTCCGAATAAGCTGATTGTCCATATCGGCAATGCCTTTTTTGGCACAGGTGACAAGCAGGTCAAAAATTTGATCTACACGCTCTTTTGCACCCGACACATCCCCCTCAGCCATGAGCTTGCTTATAGTAGGCTTGATAGGAAGGGCTTTTTTCTGCAGCACAAATTCATAGTCGTCAAGCTTTACACTGTAGCGATTGCCTGCCTTATCAATAAGCTCTACAGTAGGATAGAGATCTTTTGTTTTGTTGAGGTGAACAAGGAGCATCCCTGTTTCTTCTGGCACATCCTCAAAAGATACTTTGAGGCTACGAAAGAGGTAATTTGCCCGCTTTTGCCCCATCTGCACTCTCTGCTCTTTGATGGACTTAAAAAACAAAATATTTGGAAGCCATTCAATAACCACAGGAGGTTTTAGGCGCTGCTGGCGTATAAATTTAAGCACATATTTATCATCAGCACTTACAAAAGCATAGCACTGAAAGCCATGCGCAAGATAGTGATAGGGCTGTTTGAGGATGAGAGACGCCGCAGCAACTTCTGCCTGGCTTACATCAATATCCCACTTTGGGTCATCAGGAAATATAGAAGTAATGCGATTTGGATAAAATCCATCCACCTTCCTATCCTGCTCACGAGCATAATAGTAAGCGCCATACGCTATACACAATACAACGGCAAAAATAATCCACTTTTTCATGCATTAAGTATAGCGTTTTAGCTATTTTTTAGCCTTTTGCTTTTCAAGCTCAGCGATCTTTTCATCGAGCACCCGCACCTGCTCTTTATAAAGCTCCTGTTTTCTGATGGCTTGCTGGTAGTCGGTCCAATTTTGCCCAAGGTACTGGTCAGCTTCACTTCCTGCAAGATAGGCATTAGACTCAGCCACATCCCGAGCATCTTTAAACTTCTTAATTATCGCATCAATATCTTCTGAAGGATCAGCCGGCGCTGTCACCGATGCAGGGGGCACGGGTGTAGTATCAGCAAATGCCACAGCCTGTACAAGGGCCAAAAGTAGAGCCATAAAGGTATATTTCATAATCATCCTTGTTTATTGTAAAGCGGTGTGAATGTAAAGGTGGTGACGTCAAAGAGGCCTTTGTCGCTGAGCTTTAGGGAGGGAATCACTAGTAGTGCCATGAAAGAGAGGGTCATAAATGGGGCGTGCAGGGTTGTGCCAAGCTCTTTTGCTCGCTTATCTATTTGAGAGTATTTATTGGCTACTGTGTAGCCATCTTCGTGGCTCATGATGCCGGCAACTGGTAGAGCTAGTTCTTCTATTTTGCCGTTTGCACTTATTGCTATACCGCCAGAATTTTTGATTACGGCGTTTGCAGCATTTGCAATATCGCTATCATCCACGCCTACTACAATGATGTTATGTGAGTCGTGAGCAATGCAGGAGGCAATAGCTCCAGTTTTTAAGCCAAAGCCTTGTATAAAGCCAAGAGCGACAGGGGCTTCGTTGTAGCGGTTTATGACGGCAAGTTTTAATACATCAGTTGCTGTATCTGAGACAAAACAGTCATCTTTAATTTGGGGATGGGCTATGACTTGTTCGGTTATAAGCTGACCATCTAAGGCTTTAATGACTTGTACGGCATCGCCTGAGGCCTTAATTTTAAAATCACCTTCGTTTTTAGAGCCTATTTTAAAGTTGTTGGGGATCGTGCTTTTTACAGGCTGAATAATAGATTTACCATCTTTTGCTACAAGTTGCCCTTTTATGTACGTTTCAAGTACTTTAAAGTCTTTTAAGTTATTCACAACAATAAAATCTGCCGACTGCCCTATTTGTAGTGTGCCTACAGATAGCTTATAGTGCTCTACGGGGTTTAGACAAGCTGATCTTAGCACATCCATCGTGTCATACCCAAGCTTTATAGAACGCGCTACAACTTCATTAATATGACCTACAACTAAGTCGTTGGGGTGTTTATCATCGCTACAGAACATTACTTTTTCTGGATGGCTTTTAAGAAGTGTGTGGAGTGCGTCATAGTTTTTAGCAGCAGACCCTTCACGTATACTTATCTTCATGCCATATTTGATTTTATCTAGAGCTTCATCAAGCATATAGCATTCATGATCTGTCGTGATGCCGGCTTCTATATAGTTTTTGGCGTCTTTCCCCATTAAACCAGGAGCATGACCATCGACAGGAAGCCCAAGACTATGGGCAACAGCAATTTTATCCATAACAAGAGGATCTCGTGCCAGAACTCCCGGGTAGTTCATCATCTCACTTAGGTATACGAGGCCATCTTCGGTAAACAGTGTGCGTATTTCTTCGGCTGTTAAGGTGGCACCCGCAGTTTCAAAACTTGTTGCTGGAACACATGAAGGCGCGCCAAAATAAAAGTGAAAAGGAACGCGCTTGGCATTATCAATCATGTAGCGCACGCCCTCAATCCCCAACACATTGGCAATCTCGTGAGGGTCTGACACAGTAGCTACAGTACCATGAACCACTGCCAGGCGGGCAAACTCAGAGGGTATCAACATAGAACTTTCTACATGCACGTGAGCATCAATAAACCCGGGCATGATGTACTGGTTAGCTACAAAATTATCTACAGTTTTGTCCGTTTTTGTAATGGAAACTATAACCCCATCCTTTACAGTAACAATACCCGGAAAAATTGATCTACCCACCACATCAACTACATTGCCAGAAATGTCCATAGCATACTCCCCTCGATTTGACAGATCTGTAAAAGATCCGTCAAATTAAAACAACTATTTCCAGAATGAACCTAAAGAAGGACAAGTCGCCGAGGGTAGCGATCAGCAAGTAGTTGCGCATGCTCTGCATTTGTGAGAACTTTTTTGATTTTTGGACATCTAAGTAATGATTTTACTTCCCTTCCTGACAGTAATCTAGTGCCAGTCAATGACACAACAGCAAGTGACTCATGACCGCTAAAGACATTTATTACTCCAGGCTGCAACAGGCGAACACTATTGAGCACAAGCTCTTCAAGCGTACGGATGCGTGCTAGCCATTGGAGGCCGCTACCATCGATTCTTGTTTTGCTGAGGTCAAGAACACGGAGGCTGTTATTAGCTCCAAACCATTCCAAATCGCTATCTTCAAGTTTTGAGCATCCATTTATATAAAGCTCTTTAAGCCCAGCTATTGTAGCAAACACCTCACAGGCATGGCGAGTAACCTCATGACAATTTGACGCTCTTATTGTAACAAGTGTTGGGTGGTCACGTAAGGGTTCAAACTCATCATCACGAATAGAACTGCAACGGGTAAGGTCAAGTACGCGAAGGGTGCGTATACTTGCTGGAGCTGAAATGCTACTTAATAATAACGAATGGCTTAACACTAACCGCTGCATGCTTGGATGATTTCTTAGTGGCTCTACAAGATCATCTGTAAGGCTTTCTTGGGTAAGAACTTCAAGAGATACGAGTTTTGTCATACGAGCTACATCACTAAAGCCCACATCTACAACATCTCTACAGTCGCATCCAAGAGAGGTAAGGTTTGTAAGTCTTGTAAGCTTTGCTAAGGCAGCATCATGAAATTCAGGGATAGAAACAAGCGAAAGGCTGCACAGCCTTGTATGAGTAAGAATTGCCGTGTCAACGCACTCATGCCCCACCACGCGATCAAGGCTTTCAAGATGTAGCTTTTCAAGTGGCAGGCCTGAAAAGGCGTTTAGCGTTTCATTATCTACCGTAGGGTGCTGTTTAAGGTGCAAGGCGGTTATAAAGCGAAAGTTTCCAATCCGACAAATAGCTTCCTTTGTGATCTGCGGAGCACTTGAAAGCCATAAGGTTCTCACTTTTGTAGATCTAAGCAACAGCGCTTCTAGCCATGCACTATCTTGAGTTAAAGGACTTGCAAGCTTAAGCTCTTTAAGCCGTCCTACAACTCTATCAAGATCATAATCAAGCGTTTCAGGGATCTCAGCATAATGTGCAAGTGCACTTGAAATAACTTCCGGATTTCTCAGAAGTAGGTCTTGCTCAATTTCTCGAGCAGCACTATGTGCCGCTACACAACTCTCTGTTAAGGCAACACACGAGGATGGATCTAATGTTTGTGCAATAGCAACAAATAGTTCGGGAGAAAATTCAGAAATCATAAGGGTGGCTATTTTAGCAGATTAGCCTGTTTTTGGTGCCAAAAATAGACCTCTTCGCCTTATTCAGTGAATTCGTAAGTGGTGCTGACTATTTGAGGCGAAAATCGTAAGAATGACTTACGATTTTCGGGAAATTCAGGCAGAACTGTAAAAAATTTGAGAAATCAATAATAGTCGTAATCCCATCGAGATAATTGCATATGCGCAATATAAATTTTTTATAGACATATTATTGAGCCCGGTTTCGGGCGACTGAGAAAAGCCCACCGTGACCACAGAGAACGGTGGGGAAGAGATATAATAAGAAATGGAGCCGGCTGAGGGCGATTGAAAAACGTGATTCAATCGCCCTCAATCGGGCTCCGATGGGTTTTTTGCCTGTTCCCACCGTTCCCTTCGGTCACGGTGGGCTTTTCTCAGTCGCCCGAAACCGGGCTCTACAACATAACAAAAACCAACTATTTCCAGAGGGAAAACTTGCGGGTAAGTTCTGATACCTTGTCCCATGGGCCAAAGAGCACTATGCCGTAGTAGATGAGGTTCTCATCCTTTGTTTGGCTTGTTTTTTCTATCTGTTCTAGATAGGTGCCGATCGTCATGGTGTCGGTAAAATCTACAAACTGAATGTTGGCTTCAATTGCCGCCATGCGAAGAGAACGGATTTTATTAGAATTTGCCTTCAAGATCATGAAGGGCATTTCACTAATGTTGGGGTGTTGCCCATTATCTGCATCGACGTAGTTGGTGAGGCGTAAGGGCTCTTTGCCAATTGATGCGCCAAACCCAATACACATATGTGCCAAGGCATTCATAATTATGCCTGGCTCAATTTTTTCGTTCATTACGGCTACTAATTTGTTTGCAAATGTCATATTTTTAACTCTTGTTTTGATGAATCTTTTATTAAAAGCATGCTAAATCCAAAAATACCCACAAGAAGCGCTATTGGAATTACCCAAATGCCAAAGATTAGCGCCTCTGAAGATGATGTGCCGCCCATAGCTTGCACAACTGCACCAATTGTTGCATGAAAGGCATAGCCAAAGGTCATGATGATCATATTGGCAACAGCGCACGTTAAGCCTGCCACCTCTTCTGGCACGTAGGTAGACGCCTTATAGATTGCTAAAATTTGGTAGGCTGATGCCACACCTACGCCTACAAAGCTGCAGGCAATGAAGGCATTTCCTACTGGATAGGTGAGCAACACAATAAAGCTGATGCACATCACTACACCAGCCCCAATGATAGTGCCAAGAGTACTTTTTACCTTTTCGGCAATAAAGCTTAAAAAAGGTGCTCCAAAGCACATGCCAATAAATATCATGGAGGGCAAGCTTGCAGCATCTGCTTGCTGCACCCCACATGCCTGCTTTAAAAATATAGTGCCCCAGACATCTGCAAAGCCCTCTAATGGCCCTACCATGCAGCCTGCAAATAGGCAGCACCAAATCACCCGTGGGTTACCAAGCACCTGGCGGATATTGGCTATAACATTACCTTGAGCTTCTTTTTTGATTTCAGGCACTACCAAGTATGTGGCAATGGCCAAAAGTATGCCGCTTATGGCAAACCCTTGCACTACATTTATGTAGCCAAAAGCATCTCGTAAGTAGCTTACAGGTGCGCCGCCATATATGGCGCCAAGTAAGCCAATAGTAACTGATACACTTAACATACGAGAAAAACGCGCTTCGCTAAAGGCAATGCGGATGATTTTAAAGAGGCCTAAAATAGCTGCAGATGAGCCAAAACCAATAAAAAACCGGCCTATAATTGGGTAGACCCAAAAGCTTGTAAAAATAAGGGGCATCAATCCAACAACAGTAAGCAAAATACAGCCCGTCATAATTTTTCTTGGACCAAAACGGTCAAGCATAATGCCAACTGGTATATGCATAAGCGAATAGCCTATGTAGTAGATGCCAGAAAACTGGCCAAAAATAGCAGCATCAATTGAAAACTGCTGCATGATGTCATCCAACATAATATTGGGCATGACTCGCAAAATATACTGGTATGCATAGAAAACCGACGCCACTATCCATACCATCCACGCCGCTTGACGTGATAATGAAACACGATCGCTCATAGTCCTTCCTTAGGAATTAAAAGTAAAAAAATAAAAAGTGAGAGAAATTCAAAAAATTATTGTGCCTGGCGGCACAGCAGGACTTGAGCCAGTTGTGATAACTGGAGTGAGCGTTGGTTAGAAGATGTAAGAGGTTGTCTATACATTAGCGTAATTATAGCAAAAGTAAGTCCTTTTTTAAAAGAACAATTTTCAGTATAATCGTACGCGTAACTTTTACATGGATATATTTATGCGTCACTTTTTAGCACTTGCTCTCTCAACACTATTTGTAACATCAGCAATTCATGCCGATGATGTACAAACTCACGACATCGCCCTACAAATTCAGATAAATTGCCCAGAAAGCCAAGAATTTTCTGACTTTCTTCAGTCTATTCCTGCCCCAGGACATCACTCAGCATCATTTGAAGAATGGAAAACATCATTTGTTGCTAATATGAATGCCCTTATAGCATTAGTAGAAAGCGGCCAAGTAAACCACAGCACTTGGGGTGTAAATACTCAGCCTCATCAACAAGAAGAAGTTGAAGTCCAACAGTAATGTATCTGCTACTTGCCTTATTTATTACCTGTAGCCGCCTTCACGCGCTTGTATTAGAAGATTTGGTTCAAACAAATATTTTACAAGACAAGCGCGTGGGGTATTATGTGGGGTCATTTGACCCTCTACATAAAGCCCACGAGGCAATAGCTATCAAAGCTTTAGAGTATTGTGATTATGTACTCATCCACCCTGTCTGGGGCGGTGATATCTACAAAAAGCGCTCAGACATCAATATACGCCTAGATATGCTCTTTGCGGTCTTCAAAGACCATCCACGTGTTATTGTAAGCCGTTACACCCCCATTGAACTACAAAATACACTTCAGAACACGGCCACCTTTATAGGCATTTTAGGCTCAGATACCCTCACCTACCTACTTCCTGACCCAGAAACCTCTATTGTCTATATGACGGGCCTACAGATACCAGAAAAATATGCCACACATACATGGGGAAGCTGTATGGCCCTTGAAGCCCAAAGCTTCATCGTAGCCATCCGCAATGGCGACAAGTTACAAAGCCTCTATTTAAGAGAAAGACCCATCATAGCTACCTTTGAAATTGGCGACGTAGGCACGCTTTCATCCACCGGCCTAAAAAAAACCCTCCAATGTGATCACACCCTACGAATGTGTGTGAGTGACCCTGTCGCTGATATCATCCAAAAGCACGCTCTTTACAAAAACTAATCTCTCTTATTCTTATTCTTTTTTTGGTCATCTCAGAAAGAAAGAATAAGACAAAGATCAAGTATAAGATCAGAAACGTCTTAAGTGACAGGCCTTTGCAGCAAGTGCGCTACCTGCCGTTCCTGCTCCTACAATTACGTAGTCATATTCATCACAGTTTGCGCTTGAGTGTTTCGGCTAGTAGGAGTTGTTTCTCCCCCTTGGTTTTTATACAGAACCGCAACTTGTTTAAAAAATTTCCCATCAAAGCTTGAAATTTTTCGGATAAGATCGCTTGCAACTGTAAGATTATTGGGGAGATCTAAACGGTTTTTAAGCGCTTCCCAGCGCCCTCTAAAGCTGTTTTTGTTTACAAATTCTAGTCCATGATTAGTCTGCACAAAAAAGAAATCCGAAACTTTGCTCTCACCTCTATCCGCTTTATTTTCATTCAGGGCCTCTTGTAATTTTTCGGCAAGGCTATACATCTGTTGGTAGCTGGCCAAATATGTCGGTCTTGGAAAAATCCCCTAAAATTCGTCATCCTCACCACGTCAAATAATAATAATTTTACTATATAAATTTTCTAGTTCATGTTATGAAAATAGTATGGACTATACAATACGAAAAGCTCTAGAGAGAGCCTACTTGGATCATGGCTGGCTCAAGACCTATCACACGTTTTCATTTGGCGCCTACCATGACCCCAACTTTATGGGTTTTGGGCCACTTCGAGTGATTAATGAAGATAAAGTAGCGGCAGAAAGTGGCTTTCCTACTCATTCTCACCGTGATATGGAAATTATTACCTATGTGATTGAGGGTGAACTTGCTCATAAAGACAGCCTTGGCACGGTTTCAGTACTGAAGACTAACGAATTTCAGCTTATGCATGCAGGTACCGGCATTGCGCATAGCGAATATAACCCCTCCCCTACAACTCCTGTACACTTTTTGCAGATTTGGATTATGCCAGATCACGCTGGGGCGGCAACTGGCTACCAACAAGTACTGCCCGATGATCTTAAAGCAAATGAATGGAACGTAATTGCCGGTAAAAACGGCATGTTGAAGATCAACCAAGATGCCAAAATATCCCTAGCAGAACTAGACGCAGGCAAAAACCTTACGCTCACTATAGAAGAGATAGGCTATCTCCAGGTTGTAACGGGAAGTCTTACAATGGGCAATGATACACTAGAAGCCGGTGACGGTGTGCGGTTTACTGCACCGGCTCACTATGAATTGACTTCTACAACCCCCTGCAAACTCATGTTCTTCAACCTAAAAAAGTGACACTATGGATATCGACCCTAAAACTGAACTTGCTCGCGAACAGACCATTTTAGCCAACGAAAGAACATTCCTCTCTTGGATACGCACAGGCCTAGCTATTGTTGGCGGCGGCATTGTCGTTGTACGCTTTGTCATTATCGAAAATCCACTTGAGCATCTGCTCGTTTTAATAGCAGGCAAAATACTCATCGCCTGGGGAGTTGGGATCTTCCTCTTTTCGCTCTACGACTTTCGCCGTGTGTATAAAAAGAAAAACACACCTATGCCGTTTTCCACCAATCTCTTTATTTCATTTTTGGTTGGGACGCTCATTGTCGTGTCTTCCATCTTATTATTTGTGATTTGATAAGCAATTAATCGGTCGAGCTGTTTTGAGTAACTTACTTTAGTAAGTCTCTCGTGTTTGGACATTTGCCGAAGGCTTTGGAGTGCGGTAATTTTTTACCGCTCTTAATTTGCGACCACACACTATATCTTCGATAGCATCTAAAACATACAATAGCCCCACACTATGACAGAAGTAGGTTGGCCAAAGTATTGAACGTTCGTGTAAGTTGTGCAAGTTATTGTTAAATCGGTGTGCTCGAAAATCAAGAGCGGTAAAAAATTACCGCACTCCAGAGTGAGCTTACGCTCACAAGCTACAAATATCCAAACTCGAAGCCCCTAGCAACTTGTTGCTAGGGGAAAACAAATACAGGTGTAATTTTGTCCTCGGTTGAGAGGAAAATTATCATTTACAAAATGCAATAGTTTAGTTATGCTTGATTTGAAAATCGTTAATAAGGTTTTCATTTCATGCAAATTTCTCGTCTTTATCTTCGTTTGTTATCTTTAGTTGTTGCGTTAGTCTGGGTGGTGGCGCCACTTCAGGCATTGCCAAATCAGCCTACTATTTTAAGTAATCATGATAGTTCGAATAACACTTTAAAAGATTCTGTTTATGGGCTTGTTGAATCGGCTGAGTCTTGCATTTTAGTAGTAAGCTTTTCACTTACTGATTCTCACCTCTTGGGTCTTTTAAACCAAAAGGCAGCGGATGGCATTGATGTGCAGCTAGTTATTGATCGTGATCACGTAAGCCCATTATCAAAGCTACATCCTTATTTGACCTAAGCACCCAAAGACGAGAAACGCCATCTTTTTATTGGTCAAAACTCGATAGTAATGACTATCTACCCAAAAACATGTATCAACGAACCGAGCTTGGCACATTTAGAAAATTTGCCCCAGGTTTATGAAATGGGTTCCCAATAGTCGTTTGCAATGCTGCCGCCGTTTAGTTTGAACCGTGAGAATATTTCGTCACTAGGCTGTCCTCTTCGTTTTAGGGTCATGAGGAGGCCGTAGAGGTATTGGACATTATTGGGCTCAAGGGTGACGGCTTCTTGTAGGGCTGGGAGATAATCTTCTCCCGTTATGTGGTGTTCGTTGTGGTATAGAAGGCGGCCAAATTGGAAGAGATTTTCTGCGGTTTTAGGTTTGGCTTCTTTTGCTTTTTTTCTAAGTGCAAATATTTCTCTAAATAGCGGTTCTGTAGCACCGCCTGTTTCATAGTCTTTTTGTAAAATATCGGCTAGAGCCTTGTAGCAGTCACTTTCAGCTTCATCTGAGGCACGGATTGCCTCGTTATATTTGATTTTGGCTTGCTCTATTTTGCCTTTTTCTTCGAAGAGTTTGCCTACTACATAGTGGGCATGGCTCAAGTTTTTAGTAAACTGTGAAGTATTGGGAAATAAAGCCTTTGCTCTGTTAAGAAGCTCAAAACAGGCCTTTAACTCACCTTTCTTGAGGAGGATGTCTGCCTGCTTGCTGTAGGCATCTTGCGTTATAGTAACTGGATGAGACGGAAATTTCTCTTTTAACCCTTCAAATGTGCTAATGGCTCTTTCATAATCTCCCCGCTCAATAAAGCTCTCCACAAGGTGGTTGAGGTATTCATCGAAGGTATTAGGGGCCTGTTCATAAGCCTTTAAGTAGAGTATAGAGGCGCGTGCTGCCAAGTCTTGTGCGTCTTTTGGGGCAATTTTATGAAACTCTACCATTTCAGCTAAAAGCGTTTGAAGTTTTCGGATTTGCTGAGAAAGCTCAGTTGGCATATCTGTAGGGCTGTTGTGACCGAGAGATCCGTTATAAGCAATATTCATAAGCTCTAAGGCTTTATGGCCATCAGCAAGAATGGCGTCAAAGTTTTGTTCATTTTTACCAAGCTGTAAAAACTGCTGGTTTTCATGCGAGTTAATGCCACGTAGTAGCCCTAAACTTGAGACAATCGATGGGTATTGGCTCAATGCTTTTACGCTCTTGACAAATGATCTAATCTGCTCACTTACCCGCTCTGGAAGTGAGGCTATTTGAGAATAGAGGTATTCTCCTTGAGCAATTGTTAACTCATGCACCTGTTTTTGATACATCGGGCTTGCTTTATCAGAAAGAGCCTCTAGAGTTTTAAAGCTTTGGGCAAAGTTATGCAATTGGCGATAGCAAGTACTTAATTCATATAAAATTTCATCTTTTTTACTGGGAAGAGCCGTTATGGCCTTTTCATAGAAAATTATAGCCGCATTGTACTGGCATTCGTCCTTGTACTTATTGCCGGTGTCTATGAGTTCATGTACATTACCCGATTTCACAATAGCTTCTGCCATCTCCTCATAGGCACTAAAATGATTCATAAACCCTAAAAGGGGTGCAAGCTCATCACTTGATAATGGCTCGCCATGCGCGGCAAACGTGTCGATAATTTCTTGTATTCGGCTTTGATCTGTATATTCATCTACACTTGCTATAAGCGCTTTTTTGAGTTTCTGAACACACTGTTTGTGCTCATCGCTTGTTTTATTTGGCCTTGAGTCAAGTATTGTAAACACATCGTCATAGCGCTCTAGCTCGATATAGCAATTTGCAAGGTCATATATGAGGTGTGGATTTTTTGTTACGGCCATCTCATAAAACATTCTTGCGGTTGCAAAGTCTTTGGCATCTTTATACTCTGACGCTAGCGTAACGAGCGCATTATCCTGGCCATATACCTCCACCAAACTTGGTAACTCTTGAAGTCTTTTTGTTGCAAATGCCTGTTTACACTCATCTACAGTAAGCGTAAAGCCTTTGGCTTTAAAACTTGCTAGCTCTTGAAGTTGGTTTGGGCTATTTTTGGCTATTTGACTTGCTAGCATTTGACGCACCCAAGGCTTAGGCTCGGCATCATGAGTGACCTCAGCATAGGCTTTTAGGGCCAATTCGGGATTGTTACTTAAAAATAAGAGCTCTGCTCGTTTTTTTAAGAGTTCAGATGAGAGCTGTTTTGTCTCTGGAAGCGTTTGGAGCTCTTGTGGCAGTTTTTTTAAAACTGCAATACCCTCTTCAACATACAAGGCATTTCCACGATTGAGTAGTATTTGTGCTAAATAAAGCGGAGCATCTTTTGGAGATCCATTTTTTATACAGATACGTAATCGGTCAATCGCCGAATTGACGTCACCTTTTTCAATGTCTTGTTTTGCCAAGTTAAAGTTGAGAAGTGGAGTCACTTTGTTTTCAGAGCTCTTTGTAACATGTCGAGACCAAAAACTAGGGCGTAATTCTTTGGGATGCTCTTTAAAGTATGTGGTGATGCGTGAATCTAGATTTTCTCGGGAGGATACTTTGAGGCGGGATAATACATCAGGCGCTAAATCGTCATTATAATGAAGCCTATCACC
Source organism: Chlamydiales bacterium (assembly GCA_021372185.1). Lineage (GTDB taxonomy): Bacteria > Chlamydiota > Chlamydiia > Chlamydiales > FEN-1388 > SZAS-7. The sequence goes on from JAJFUY010000023.1 coordinate 15,482, forward strand.
ATATCGTACGAGCTTTAAAAGCTCATACTGCACCCGCACCTTATTGCAGCGGTTTTCGCCCCCAAATAAGCCTTTTACAGACTCTAACAGCCACATAGGAACGCTACCAACTTCCAACCCCTGCTCAGTCACCATTAGAGGCTTCTTGCCAGCGTTAGACAGCTTGGTAAGAGTCTCTTGGTATTCAAGCTTAGTTAGGTCTGAATGTTCCCACTGAGGGCTATAATAGTCTATTCCCATGGCTTACACCTTTTTTAGGCGCAATTTCTTGCACATTTTAATTGGCTCATATGAGTGTTTTGCTTGACGAAGTGCGGGTATACCCATGTCTTGTTCCATGTTGATAAAGGCATACTGCTTTTTGAGTAGTTCAGCATAAGTTTGGTACATATATTGATAGATACCCTTGTATGAAACGTCAGCTTTAGCAAAATGGAGCACGTAGGTGTCCGAGGTAAGCTTTTGGCCTATCATGAAACCGATTGGCTTTTGATCAACATAATAGATAACCCCATCAAGATCTAGCATATCCATGTGGACAATCGCGTCTAGACACTCTTTTGCATCACTTTTTTGTTGAGTGTGGCTTTCTTTCCAACGGTTGAGAAGGGTTGCGGCATCATCTGCATTAAATGGGCCCATTGTGGCTTCATATTGTTTTGTAAACTGCGATACGAGGTTTCTTTTTTTTGATAATCCCCTGCCTTCTAATTTACTTAAATGCTGTAGATCATAAAGATAGTCGCTATCGGCATCTAGGTGCGTTATGTGCCAAGCTTCTTTATCTATAAGTTTGATCCATTCCACGGGGATAGGAAACAAAAAATCTACTGTGGCAATGAGGTCAGCCTCTTTTACAAGGGCTTCAAAACTAGCAGGCGATATGGGCATGAGGTAAGTAAAGCCATCAAGGGTTTTTCCTTTGATATATACATCTCGGCCTTTAACCACTTCATAGTTATGCACATGGCGAAAGAGGTATAAATTGGCAAAACTATACTCAGAAAGCACTTGAGAGCAGGAAGTTCGCATGTTGTTGAGTAGCGATTTGTCAGATAATTCAAGCATTACACCAGCCAAATAAGTGAGCAGGTGGCCGTTAGTGCGCCTAATATTCCGCAGGCAATTATGCTTTCTTTAATGCCTGTATATTTCTTCTTTTTAGTTTTTACTAGCATTGGATATCCTGTGATCTCATATTCTGATGCCTCATATATATCGTCTGTCATGAATTCCTCGTTTCGGGGAGTTTTAGTTTATTTTCTCTGTACCAAGCCAAAGTATTTTCTTTTAGCGAGGCTATCATTTTTGGCAGAGTCTGCCTAAAGGTATGCCTAGGAGCCCATCCAAGCTTTTCTTGAATGTAATTAACATCGCAAGAATAGTTGTTATCGGCTTGGTCTATCATCCATTCTTTTACTTCAAGTGGGGTAAGAAATGGGAGTTTCTGACTTGCTCGTATAGCAAACTTGGCCAACCATTTGGGTATAGCCCATGTTTTGCACTCCTCGCCATAGCACAAAAGGCCTATTACCTTTTGAAGCTCGTTGTAACTTACCGTTTCTGGTTCTGCAACAATCATGGTAGTAGTAAGCCCTAAGCCAAAACGGCGCTGTACAGTAAGCCAAATGGCATCTGCAAGGTCATCTAAATGCACTAAGGCGTGACTTGAGTTCACATTTCCAGGAAAAAAGATAGAAGCAGATTGGCGTTCATAAATACGCTGGATTTGCATAGCAAGGGGCATGTTATGGCAAAGATCGTCATAGGTGCCGGCACGTCTTAGTATAACAAGGGGTATTTTTCCATGTTGAGCTCTAAGAATGTCTTCGGCGAGTAATTTAGCTTTAGGAAATTCCCAAGTAGGACCTAGAGGCCAGTGTTCAGTAATTTTCTGTCCTGGTGCACACGGTCTATAGACAAGTACGCTACTTACAAATAAAAACTGTTCAACATCAAAGCCTGTAAGGGCCAGAATGAGGTTCTGGGTTCCTTTTACAGTGATACTCTCGTACTTATCCCAATTATTGGGATCAAGGGTTACATATGAGGCCAAATGTACAACAGATGAAATGCGAGAGCCATATTTGTCTTTAATACGCTGTAAGCAGGTGTGTACCTGGGCAGAAGACGAAATGTCACAGTTCATAAACTCAAAATTAGTAGAACTCACCTTAGGAGGGGCAATATCAAGGCCCACAACCAAAAAACGAGGATCAGCAAATTTATGAGCAACGCGCGTGCCAGTACGACCGCTACAGCCAGAAATTACAATGACTTCCTTGGCTAAGACCACAGGGAACCTCTAATGCTAATTAAGGTTCCTGATATAGGATCTCGCACCTCATGTCAATAAATATTTTATTAACACTGTTGGTTGAATGAAAGGTGATCCCTTGCCCGTGCCCTTGCCCTTGCCCGATTTTGTTTTTGTATTCCCGTGTTTTGGACATGGGAAAAGCGAAAGGGGAAAAATACAAAATCGGGCAAGGGCAAGGGCACGGGCACGGAAAAGTTACAGATCGGTTGGTAAATTAATCAACGCATCATGCTTAATACGAGAAGTATTGCCCTGGCGGCGTTTGGGGTTTACGGCCTCGCAGCCCCAGTCATATTCTAGCATGAGGCGCTCACCTTTACGCAGAACATCAATATAGGCAGTGCCACCTGATTTATCGTTATCTTTTGGCTCAAAGATCATACTGAAACGGCCATTACGGCATCGTATAGGAACATTTGGTGTGCGCATGTTGCCCACTTGTGACCCTACAGCGATCTCTTCATCTGGGTTAAAGTCTGTACCTTCTAGCAGCACAAGGCCTGCATCTTGTGTTAAGCGCCTTACTGTTATAATAGCGCCATCTTTTGCTTCAGTGCTGATCGGATATGGAACAAAGCTTGTACCTAGACGAGATGTAGCGTCATTTGAACAGAGCCAGTATTCAACAGGTTCACCTTTAAAGTAGTCAAACATCAATATCATCTCATTATCAAGCATAAGCGTGCCGGCCTCAATTTGGCGTCCTAAATGACCATCATCATCTACTTCATACCCGGCTATTGGCTGAGGCGTACCACCCAAACTTTGGCTTGCCAGAACGTATACCTGATCTTGAGGAAATTTACGAGCTACAAACCTATAAGTAGCGACCGGGCCTACATTTTCTATATACGTATCAGGCATGCGCTCAGCAGTGAAAAATGAACCGTAAGGGTTTAATTCTCGCTCTTGTGCAACAAGAGGTACTACAGCACCTTTTTTAACTGAGGAGCTGTCTTCATGTGTTGTATGCTGGCAAGAAGAGGTAAGGCATAGTGTGCCAAAAACAGCAAAAGAGATAAATCTTTGTATCATAGCTACCCAAAAGTATATTGGCCGCTATGATACTCCAAAGGTGACTATTTTTCTAGCTTGTTGCTTCTAACTTTTTTATTACACCATTAAGCATTTTGCGAGCTTGATTTGGTGTAAGTCTTGATTTAGGGTTAGGGTCTAATAGCTGCAGAATAATTTTACCTAGGTCTTTGTATTTATTATCACCTGTAGCCAGCTCGAGCTTGCGGCGCTCTATTGTCGCTCGCACTTCACGTGCAAGGTTTTGGCTCAAATGTTTTTTGGCTTTTTTGCTAAGGTGCTTTACGTTAATTTGCTTAAGCTTATCACACCATTCAGGACCGCTACCAAAATAAAGATGATATAAACTGCAGCCTACGGCATAGGCCTCAATTTTTCTGATGTCAACGCGGTGTTTGCCTTTAATAAGAGACTCTGGAGTGATTAGTTGACGTGCTATTTCAACTTGCGGCGTTTTCTTTTTAGCTTTATTAAATGACACCACTTGGCCAAAGTCAATGAGCGCCGCCGATACCTTGGTTTTACCTGTAGCTTTATCTTCTTCACGGTGCACCATAAAGTTACCGCTATGTAAGTCGCGGTGGGCAAGCTTTTTGGCGTGCATGCTCTCTAAACCAAGCATGAGGTCGCGTGCTATATATACTTCCTCACTGCGGTTTTCCATTGTCGCTCTATTCCACTCATAGCTTCTTACTGTATGGGCGTTATACAGTTTGGTTATCATTGAGTAGACTTTTTTGCCTGATTTCTTTTTATGCTCACTTACTGCATAGGTCTTGGCAATGCCTTCAGCGCCTTTTAGTTTGTTTAAGACTTTACTTTCTAAAAGCACACTCTTATCACCCACGCAGTTTGCAACCATTTCAGGGTTGTGCGCGGCATACATAATGGATCGCGTGACATTTTTGTGGCATCCGGCACCAAGTGCTGCAACAGAATGTGTCTTTAGGTGGATAAAGGCGCGATTTGCTTTGAATTCAATGGTGCGAGCAAGGCCAGTTTTTTCTTTTCGTAGGTAGGCTGTTCCGTGCTTTACTTTGCTTTTGAGTTTCGTTTCAATAAACTTTGCCATGGCAAAGACTTCTTTATTAGTGAGCCCGATGTTATCTGATAGCTTTACAATTTTTTCACTTGCCATTAGCATACGTTCAAGCTTGTCTTGGCCATATGTTTGGATGATGTAGTTTACATTTTGTGCTGAAGTAAAATCTTTTGCGCGGTTTAATAGCTCTGCAAGCTTTTTTGTCTTTACATCACTTTGTGTAGGTGCTGTAGAAGCGTTAGAGCCCTTTTGCACATGCCTCCCACCTTTCTGTACTTTTTTTGAAGTAGTGTGATGGTGATGATGATGAT
>JAJFUY010000276.1 GCA_021372185.1 Chlamydiales bacterium
CTAAGACATAAATTACAATAACAAAATCCTCATGCGTATCTATTTCCTCTGCAGTCAACCCCGTATGTGACAAGATAAAAGCTTTCGCAACACTTAAAAGCGTGTCAAGTTGCGATAATTCTTTTTCGGTCAATTCCGCATATTCAATCCTTAAATATGCGGCTAAATCTTGTTTTGTTATATCACTTACTACCATATTGCACCGCCTTAATCAGCTACCATTAGCCCTGCTGCTTTGAGTTTTGCTAACAAGGCGTTAAACTCTGCAACTGTAGGAGTAACCGCTTCGACGCTTGCTGCTTGATTGGCGGCTACCCTTGCACCTAATGTTTTGCCTTGTTCTGCAGACAAGGGCACTGCCACGCCCCCTGCGATTAAGTTATTCACTATCGCCGCTGTTGCAATTTTTGCATCTGCCAAATCCTTTAATGTTTTACCCTGTTTGGCAGATAATGCTTTGTCAGCGTCTGTTGAGGTTAGATTATCAACGATTGTTGCAGTTGTAATTCCTGTAACGCTTGCTCCTGTTGCAATTTCAAGAGTTCCGCCAATAACGGTCTTTTCTCCGCCCTGCTCAGTATAATTTTTTGTGTTATACATTCGTTTCCCACCTCTCTAATATTAATAGGGGAAACGGGGCATATTGCTATACCCCGTCATTTACTAGGCTTTTTGCACCAAAACAGCAAACTTCTGATTGTCGGTGATTTTAGAGTCAATTTCCATCCAGCCGACTACGCCGATTGCATGAGAGGTAGCGTATTTCTCTAATAACACTTGAATTTCCACCTGCTCCGAAACCTTAACGGTCAGGCCGGACATGTCGCCGTAGTAGATTGTTTTTGCTTCTGCGGCAATAGCAGGCATATTGTCAGACACATACACCATTTTGCCAAGCAAGGTCCAGCCAAAGGCCGCAGTAATGTCTTGATTTAGCAAGTATCTACCTTGACCGTCTTTTAAGAGTCTGATGGCTTCAAATGTGGACGGCGCCATAATCCAAACCGCCCCTGCTTGGTACACTTGCTTTACTTTCATTTGCAACTTAATCAGTTCATCCACCGTGATTGCTGTTGCTGCAGCCGTGGTTAAGGTGTTGGTTCCGCTTGCAAGGCCTGTCATTTTGTCAGCGGTTCCAATCAGCAGTTCTTTTTCCAAAAACTCAGCGATTTTCTTGGACATTTCTTGGATTACGAACGACACGATATTGAAACTGGAATTATTAACGACTGATTTTGATACCAGTGTCAAGGCTCCTGCCAAAAATCCGGTTAAGGTAACAGAGGTAAACTTCCCGGCATTTGCTGTTAAGTCCGTAAACTCTGTGCCATATGCACAGGCGATGTCCTGATCCGCACCAACCCCACCCTTACCCCAAACCGGCACAATTAAAGTTCCCTTGATATTGTAAACAGTGGCCAGTCTAAAGACGGGGCAAATATCCTTTACTGTCGTGATGATTTTGTTTGCAATCGTCTGGGGAATAACAACGCCATTATCAGCTTTTGTTAAGTTAACCTCTCCCGCTCTGTTTTCTACTACGATTCCACGGAGAAGATTGTCAAACGCTCTTTCTTCTGCAATTTCTACAGCAATTTCCTTCTTTTTGTCATCGGTGACAACATTGAGTTTTAATTCTCTTGCCCGTTCTTCGGCCTTGATCGTGCCATCAATCCCAGCAATTTCTACCTCTAAGGCGGTAAATTTGGCCATTTCCTCGGTGCCTAAGGCTCTAGTTTCCGCTTTAGCCCCATCGACAAGAGCCTGTAGTTCGGCTACTTTGTCGTTCCTCTGCTCTACTAAGCTTTTTAAATTTGCTCTGAACTCTGCGATTTTCATTAGCTTTTTCATTTTCTCATTCTCCTTTTATTTTTTGGATTTTATTTTCATACTCAGAGTAATCAATCCGATCTTTGGGCGTATTGTCAACCGTCACTGCCCTAAATTCATCACCTCTTTGCTCAGTAATGACCTCGGTATCCGCTCTTTGCTCGATGGACGTCCCAACATAGCAAGGAGACAATCTATCGTCAATGATAGATACCTCGAATAGGTCTAATTCTTCCACATATCTTCTGGGTATGTCGCTTGCTCTTTCTTCCATCCTATCTTTATTGGCAAACATGCCGAAAGACCAGCCTTTGAGCTTCTTTTCTTTGGCCTTTTGTACTACCTCGGCGTCTGTTACTGTGCAAATTGCTCTAAGTCCAATATTGTCCTCGAACAACTCTAGGTTTCCATCTTTGGTGGACCCTAACTGTCTGTTTTTGTTATGGTTTAATAACAAGTCAACATTCTCAGTCTTTTCTAACGCCCTTTGAAATGCTCTAGGCTCAATTTGCTCTACGCATTTCCCTTTTGCGGTAATAATAGGCCTCGAATCTCTCCCAACCGCGTTCACATATCCGTCCAAAAGTACGCTATCGCCTCTTATCTCAATTCTAATCTCACTCACCCCCTTCCAGTTTTTCGATTTTGTTGGATTGATTTGTGTTTGGCGTATAGATTGTTTTTGTTTTTACGTCATAAAGCACCGAATCCAGCCCTAGTTTAATCCAATCTAGCCCCAAAGAAGGTAAATCTTCCATAAAGCGCACTTCGTCAATCTGGAGGAAGTTGGCATCAATGCCAGTTTTGTAAGCGTCAAATCGTTCTTTTATGTCGCCTTTGAGCATTTCTTTGGTATCGAAGGCAAAATAAAAGGACCCTTTCTCTTTTTCGAGTAATAGATCCCTATTTAATGCACATTCAATTACTTTTAAGACCGGGATGACTCCCATTTTAAAGGCGTTCGTGTATTCCTGCGCCGTTGCCGTTCCCTCGATGATGTTAACCGGAATGTTAATTAATTTGCATATCTCGGCGGAATTAGTTTTCTTGTTTTCATTCAACTGCATTTCAACGCTGGTATTGCTCGCTTCTTGAAATTCCATACCATCATTTAGTACAACTACATTTTCAGTATTGTTGCTATAAAGATTTCTCCAGGCCGCTTTTAGTGCGGCAATTGCAGCTTCGCCTAGTTTTTTGGGCGTTTTAAGAAATCCTTTTTTGTTTCCGCCTTTTTTAACTAAATTTTCTTCATACACCAACGAATGGTAGGCTACGCTGAGCATTAAGCTATTTTCCTCGGCGATGCTTTTTCCTTCGGCTCCGTCCTTGGTGTTTCTTAGCAGTTTAAGAAAGTCGTAGGGCTTGTATATACTCGCGTTAACTAAAATACTGTAATCCTTAAAAATGGGATCTACGTTTTTAGCAATAGATACACTGGTTTCATCGACATAGTGCAGGCTGACAAATTGATTCTGCTTTTTGTTTATGTAAGCATAGCCGCCCTTGCCGAGGTAGTAATCAGAGATTAAAGCCCTCCAGAATTGGACCGCATCCAAGGTGTCGCCTGTGTCATCGTTCAGCAGTCTTATTCTTCTGTCGCCCTTAACTTCTTCGGCTTTACCATCTTTCTCTTGATACAGTTTAATTGGCAACATTGACACCGTGTCCGCGATAAAGTTAATACCGCTCTGCACACTTGGAATGCTTAAGGCTTCGGCTTTAGTGATGACGGACCTGCCAAGTAGTGCTTGGAGCAATACATCGTCCATTGTTAGCGTTGGCGCTTCTTCCGTTCTTTGCTCTCTTTTAAACCATGCCATTTTTTCACCACCTCTCTAAATAACCTGTACGCTAAAGTCATCCGTACCGTATAATAAATCTTGTTGCAGTAGATACACCGCATTGATCGTGGATACAACCATATCTACCTTACCCGCTGATTTCTTTTTGTTGACGTACTTGTTTAGGTTGGTATCTTCTGTACATCGAGCATTTTGAAAGTTTATTTCTAACATTAGGTTTTCGTCATAGCAAAAAAGTTTACTCAGGATATACTCCTTTAATAACTTTGTGGGCATATGAAGCACGCTTGAGTGCTGTTTAATCTCAACACATTCATAGCCTTCTGCCTCTAACTTTTGGACCGTGCTAATTGCGTTATACCTGTCATAACCTATCTGCACAATCTCAATGCCGTATTTATTTTCTAAATTAAAAATAAAGGTTTCTATGAATCTGTAATCTATGACTTCATCGCCACATTCAAAGCAAACACCTTGGCGGATTAATTTATCATAGTCAACATTTTCTTTTTTGCTTTTCAAGGCTTTTTTATCTTTCGGGATAAAACCCCATACTTTAGAATAAATTTTGCCTTTATGCTCTGTAACCATGCCTACAGAAGTATTGTCATCGGTCTGTGATAGGTCGAGGCCAAGGTAAACCCGCTTACCCCGCCAGAACTTCAAATCTTCTTTAATCTTGCACTCTCGAACTTTGGTTATTTCAATATACCCCTCTACGCCAAGACCTTTATACTTGATATTGTTGTGTTTACATAGGTAGTTCTCGCGCTTATTCTCGTAAAGCACCGCCATAGTGCGCATATCTTTAATGGCGTCAAATATGTAATCATGCGCCACGGCCACCGGGTTTGACTGATAAATAACTAGATCATCTTTCTGCCACTTATCCTCAATTAACAAATCATCATCTGGTTCATATAGCAGTGCAAATCTGCGACGGTTATCCTGCAGCCCGTCTAATACTTTTTTCGATATGTCAATCTCGTCTATCATGGCATTGTTGTCGTTTGGGTATTGAGTCGAAATAATAATCCCAAGCTTATTAAATAGCGTAATCTGAGAGGATCTCATGGCCTCTATTGGGTATGAGTCCATCGCGCCTGCTTCATCAGCCAGGAAAGCATTGGCAAGTTTACCATCCATGCGGTCTTCGCTGTAAGCTAGAGGTGTATATTCGCTATCAGTCACTAGGCAACGGATTTCACTTCTTAATAACTTAAAAACCCCATCATCAGCAAGCGCCGGACTGACCTTGATAATTTTTCTGATTGCCAGCTTTAACTCGCTTGATAATTTTAGGTCAGGAGCAACAGAAAAGAACCGGCTGAATTGTGGATCTGTAAGCATCAGCAAAATAAAAATAACCGCACTATTGAAAGTCTTAAAGTTCTTACGACTTATTTCTAATACGGCGGTTATATAATATCTAATGTCTATGTTCTTCTCATTCTTAAGCTTCGTGCATAGTGTAGCAACATCGAGAAACCAGGCATAATCTTCTAATCCGTCATACATTGAGCATTGCAGATCCGGGTGAACCATAAGCTTTAATATCTTGCAAATTTTCTCAAATGTTTTTTCGTCAACGTATGCTTCTTCGTCTTTTCCATCAACTACATCTATCCAGGCTTGCGCTTGCTTCTTGACGTATATGCCGACTTTTTGATTACCCGGCTCCAAGCACCATTGAGCATAAGTAAAGGCCTTAGAATCTTTAACTCCCATTTAGCGCCTCTAGTAGTTTGTTAGAGGATTTTTCTTCTTTTTTCGGAATACTCCGGAGTGCTGCGGCAATCGTCATTATGTTTTCTTTTTCTATGTCGAGGAGCATTTTGCGTTTTGTCTGGATCTGCCTGTCTATGTCTAAAATTTGCTTCTGCATGTTGAATTGGAGTTTATAAAAATCTCCCCATGACATGTCGTCTGTCTTTTCAAGGCTTTGCAGGTTGTTTATATGTCGCCCTCTCATTGTCTCGAAGTCCAAGCACTCAGCTTGTAACATGCAATACCTGTTGATAACAGGTTCATAGATGGCATCGTTTTTCTGGATAG
>JAJFUY010000327.1 GCA_021372185.1 Chlamydiales bacterium
CGCCACTAAAGTGGCTCCGATGTTTTTTTTCATTGTGTTCCCATAGTTTACCCCTTCGGGGTTACACTATGGGCTAATAATGAGGTGTACCTACGGCACACTAATACCAATGCCAAAATCGGACAAAGGCACGGGCACGGGTCCCTTAGGTCCTTTTGGTCCTTTAAGTCATTTCCTGGCTGTAGTTAGCCGCGGCGCGGTTGATGTTGTTAGTAAACTCCACCGCTACCTCTTTGTCGTAGCGTTTTAGCCAGGAGGCGATGGGGAGGAGGCGTTTTAGGTCTTTGAGGAGGGCGCTAGAGCTTGCGCTTTTTTTGGAGCGTCTAAAGGTGCCGAGGTCTATGTAGATGGCTCTAGTGTCTGTGTAGCCAATGTTATCATGCTTTAAGATTGAGCTGTCAGGGTTGATGATACCCAGGCTTGCGCGTTCTACAAAGAGGTCTATAAGCTGGTTTAGGCGCTGCTTTAACTCATCTGTCTTTTTAGCTTTTACAAGCTTTTTCAGTACTGGCATTACGCGCATTGCTTTCTTCTGTAGGATGTAGGGCACGCTGTCAATGTCAACCTTGTGGCTAAAGCCTAAGCGGTCAATCAGTGTTAACGTTTTGCCAGTGTCATTTCCGGGCTGTATGTGGAGGTATATAACGCCACAAAGGTCAGCAAGCGGATCACGGGCTAGCTTCATGCTTTCTAGGTGGTGCCTGATGCGACTTGAGCGCTCATCTAGTACTTTTTGGCGCTTTACGTCTAAAAAGTGCGGGAGGGGCAACGTTTTAAATAGGGGTGAGACGTTTATACGCTGGCACTTATTAAATTTAAGGATGTAGTGGTTATCAGAGCTTTCAAAGATAAAGCTTTGGCGGCCGCGGCCAAGATAATGAAATGGCTGGTCAAACACGGTTTTGGCAAGTTCAAGATCAGCTGGGGAATTTGTTGGCACATCTTTTACGGCAATCCAGTCTGAAAGGGTGATATTGGCAATAGAAAAGTTGCAGTTTGCCTTATTATAGCCCCAGTAGAGTGCGCATGCTAAAATAATACCAAGTAGTAGCTTTTTCATAGATATCTTCTGTTGTAATTGGCCGGTATTATATCAAACCCAAATTTATTTAGTGTAATATATTTATTTTAATTATAAGATAAAGAAAAGCGGAGGCCTTTATGGGTAGCATTGACTTAAGTAAAATGAATACATTTATCTCTCAAGTAGAACAAGGCGGCGATAAATTAATAAAAAAACTGAGTAAATCCGAGCGCCGCGTTGTAATGGCCATGGCCTCAGCCGTTAAAGAACAAAAGCCCGAGATAAAGTTTAACCCCTGGCAAAATAGGGCTGTGCGCTCACTAGAAAAGAAACTTGGATCATCACCTGATAACATTAGCAAGGCCTCAAGCATTAGTGCCAAAATTTCTAATGTGTTTAGCACCATTTCTAAGGGTAAAGTAAGAGAAGCCGTCCAGAATGCTAAATCATCAAATGTAAAGCCTGACTATACATCTATGACTAAAGAACAAGCCCGAGCTTCTGTAAAAAATGTCCAAACAGAACTTACCTCTTTACGATCAACAATCCTGAAAGCCGATTCCACAACAGATTTGTTGGTAGTTGGCAAAAAAATAGACGAACTTGATGGAAAACTGATGGCGATAATTGCAGACTCTAATCTAGCAAGTGGCGCCGCATCTGATGCTGAACTCGTACGTGCAAACACTCTAAGCCGCGCATCTCACGCCAAATTTGACAGCAAGAACCTAACAGACATCCAAGGTAACTCTGGCTATAAAGACTATTGCTACGCCGAGGTGGCACGCCTCTCAACGTGGGCTTCCGTCGCACTCAAATATCTTAAGTAGCGATATTTATATCTTAATTTTGATTTTGTATTCTCTGCGCTCTCTGTTTGGTCTCTGCGGTGAAAATTTAGATCACGCACATTGACTACAAATGTTTGTGATGCCTTTTTAAAACATTTTCACTGTAGAGACCAAACAGAGAGCTCGAGAGGAATACAATTAAGAAATGTTTTTCACGCACCCGCTATTTTGCGGGACATCTTACGGAAGATGAAGTAGTGGAAGGGTAGCATGCTATACCAGTAGAGCCTGCCCCATATTCCCTTAGGCCTAAAAGTAGCGGTTTGAACAAGCTCCCATCCTGTTGGGGTTGGTATGAGGCGAAATTCTAGCCAGGCTTGGCCAGGGACTTTCATGCCAGCTAGAAGAATAAGGTCTACTTTTTCTTTGTCAGCTCGTAATACCCGCCAAAAATCTATTGAGTCACCAACTTCAATCTCTGTGGGGTGGCGCCGGCCTCGGTTTAGCCCCACTCCACCTATCATCTGGTCCATAAGGCCACGTAGCTTCCATGCCCAGTTAAGGCCATAGTAACCGGTGGTGCTGCCTATAGACCATATACGAGCTTGGGCTTCTTCTTTTGTGCAGATGAGGGGTACCCGTTGTTCATCTTTTAAGCAGCCATCGGTGGGTACTTCTATAAACTTGGCAATACTTGGCTCTAGGCCTTCTACTTCCCAGGAGTCCATCCAGGTTGACACCACTTCATTTTGGGCAATGTTCTGAAAGGCGAGCTTTAGAGCATCATGAAAGGTGAGGCATGTGTGTGGGATAATTTCTTGTATTCCCTTAATTTTACATATCGAGCTTGTTTTGATGCTCTCTACAAGGTAGTAGCAGATAGAAAAACGCACTGAGGTGATAAAGACAAGCCATAGGCTAGATAGCCGGGGAGTAAGTACCGGCACGCTGAATATGTAGCGCTTAAGGCCTCGAAATTGAGCGTATTCTAGGAGAAGCTCTTTAAAAGTTACAACTTCTGGCCCACCTATATCAAATATCTGGTTGTAGCTTTTAGGGTTTAGTAACACACCTGACAGATAGACAAGAACATCTTGTATAGCAATAGGCTGACACTTAGTGCTCAGCCACTTTGGGGCTATCATAAAGGGGAGTTTTTCACATAAATCGCGGATAATTTCAAACGATGCGCTGCCAGATCCTATGATAATACTGGCTCTTAAGATTGTTGTGGGGATACCACTTTTTTGCAACACGCCCTCTACCAGCAAACGAGATTTTAAATGAGGTGAGAGTTCTTTTTCATCATTAATAATACCCCCCAGATAGATAATCTGTTTACAACTTGTTGTAGTGATACCATCGACAAAATTTTGAGCTGCTTGGGTTTCAACCTGTGCCAAATCACTCATAATTTCTGACATAGAGTGCATCAAGTAGTAGCTTGCATCGATATCCTTGGGGAATTGGCTGGCAGTATGTGGTGCGCGAATGTCACCCCAAATATAAATTAAATTTGCGCGTGGTTCTTTAAAGACATAGGTGCCCTCTATGCGACAGAGTGCATAGACAGTATGTCCCATCTCAAGAAGGGTATGAATGAGCCGTTTACCAACAAAGCCTGTAGCGCCAGTAACTAAAATTTTTGCCATGGCTTATATGTACTATATGGTAGCACTAAGATCAAGCTTGAAATCTTTATTTCTTTTTTTAGTTTGCAAATAAGGAGTCGACAGCTTATGGTTCACTAAAAACTTAAAATAACTACGATAACCTTGGCTTAATGTACAGGCCGATGATTCCTCTTTCTCGCGACCAAATCCTCTGGCAAGCAGAAGGTGGGCCTACAAGCATAGCTTCTACCTACGGTATTTTAGAAGCTACTGAATCAGACCTTGATTTCCAGAATAGTGGAAGTATATTCAACCTCCATACGTTCATCCCGCCATTTGATACACCATCGTACATCAATTCAGACCCAGAAATTCCAATGGTAGATGCACCAGTTGCACCAAACTATGAGGAACTTCAAACCCTGGACATCGTCATGTTCCTATAAGGAACAGGCAGTACAACTCATCCTAGAGTAAGGGCCATAGAGTGCAAGTGCACTCTATGGCCCTTTTCTTTGTAAAAGCCCAAATGCTAAGCCTGACCACGTTTGCACTAAAAGTATTTTCTGCTATGCTGCAATTTTTAGGAGGATACTATGTTTATATTTTTACTTCAGATCATTTTTTGTGTTTGTGCTTTACCCCTGCATGCAGGACTCGCACAGTCTGAATTTAGATTTCTTACAAATGATCTAAGTGTGGTTGATGGAAGACCCGTATTCTCGGGTGATGGCAAAACGATTGTATTTATGCGGCAGCCAAATGACCAAAATCCGGATGCTCCGTCACAACTTTATAGTATTCCTACAAATGCCAAAAAAGCCGCAACGCCACTTTTTGATAACATTAACCCCAATACAGGTAAGCCATTTAATGCTACACGTCCTGATTATTCATGGTGTCGCTGTACATACCAAATTGCGTTTGACGCAGGTGATGATGGAATTTGGCTCCTTGATCTAAAAAGCAAAAATGTAAAGCAGGTATTACAAACGAATATTGATGGCAATCACTACACCTGGTCATATCCTTGCTGGTACCCCAACGGTAAGTATCTGTCTGTAACAAATTACAATAACGACCCAGCTATTTTGTACCACACACTTGTTAAGGCAAAAGTATCATCTTTGAACGACTTTACCATTCTTACCAACAACCAAGTTGTCTGGCCCGGTATGTCAAGCGTTTCGCAAAAAAAGCCAAATTACCTGGCTTATGCAGCAGAATTGCCTGTACCACAGCCGCCAGCGCCCTGTAGCTGCATTGGTAATTGTACACCTGATGGCTATGCTCAAAACTGCAACCAGATTTGGCTGCAAAAATCGTCAATTACAAACCCTATCGACAATAAACAAGGCAGAGCCCCTTGGTTTTCTCCCGATGGCAAATACATTGTCTTTGAATCAAACAGAGATAACCCTGATTTTTTAGATCGCTATAGGCTTTACATCTATTCTCTTGAAGAGAACACAGTAAAGCCGATAACCCCAGATGCACTTAACGTCCAGCATGGCAAATGGTCTCCAGACGGTAAAATGATAGTCTTTGCTGTTCAACTATTTGGCGGAGCACAAGGCATCGCTCTTGTAACTTTGAAGTAAAAGCTAAAAAGGGCCGAGTCCTGCGATATGACTAAGAAATTGCAGGATTCAGTTCCTTTTCAATTCCGCCCCATTTAGTGTCCAAGAGAAACGGGATCAGGCTTGGCATTTTGGCATTCATGTTGCTGTCTACCTTGATGTAATATAACCTCTTACTAGAAATAATTAGCTTAAGTGATACGTGCCGATATGATACAGTACGCTCTCTAAATACAAATAAAAGAGAGATATTAATATGGCATGGTCAGTAGTTACATCAGCGGCAGCAGTTGCCGGAACGGTTATAGCACCTATTCTTGAAACGTGGGAGCAAGCGGGGATTAAACAGGCAGCACTTGCTTGCCAAAATATTGTAAGCAATACTTGCCACGCAGGGAGAATTTTTACCCCTTATGGTATGGCTTTACCGTTTGTAGTGTCGGGCAATTCTCTGTTCAGTGTGCTCGCGGGTCACTCTATTGGTAGGCGCTTTCCATGTACGAGCCAGCAAAATGTAGCACAAAGTGATGAAGAATTCTGCTGTAAAATAAAAGCCTATGCAACCAGCATGTCTGTAGCATTACTTGTCTTTGGTGTGGCAGTAACAGGTACTATTGTTGTAATAAAGAGCCATGCTGAGCCTACAGCTTACGCTATAGGCAGTGAGTGCATGAATAGAACTATTGATAGAACTATTGCTAATATCACTAGCTGCAGCTCACTTGATACCGCATTAGAAAACTACAATGGTTTAGGCACCCTTTCTTGGGTAGTAACAAATGTAGCAACATTTACTTTAGGCGGCTTATTAGGCCGAGTTAGCTCGCCATGTCAAAAGAAGCCACAAGAGGGTTCCGCTGAAGAAATAGAAGAACTGCTTTAGGAGCTTAGGCAGTGCCAAGTGCAGCATTTAGCTGTTTACGCGACCTGAATAGAAATATGATAAAGAGGGCGGCGGAGTTGAGGGTGACCATGGTCCAGCCGCATAGTGCGCCGCCATCTGCCCACATGACAAGGGCGTAGGTGGGGGCGATATAGATGCACCATTGGGCAATAGCGTTGGCATAGAGGATAAACTTGGTGTCGCCGATGGCAGTTAGGTGGCCAATAACTATCCACCAAAAACCGTCAAATAAAAAGAATAAACACATCAAAAGCAGGCACAGTTTGAGTGTAAACACAAACGAGGCATCAGCTAGAAGTGCCTTGTCTTGTTCTTGTAAAACAAACGAAAAGAGGCTGTCAGCCCCAACAAAGCACAACGCACATACAAGGCCAAAGAGGACGATTTGTAGGCGGTAGGCTGCCTGCATGACTTTTGGGATCAGTGTGTGAATGCCGGCCCCAATAAGGTTTGAGATGATAGCTGTAACGCCTTTTGAGGTAGCATCATTACAAAAGACCACTAGTAAGAAAAAGCTTTGTACAATTGTGGCAATCGTAAGTTCCATGGGGCCAGCTTGAGCCATAATATAAAAAAAGGCGCAGTGAGCAAGTACTTCTAGAGACCGGCTGGTGCCAGCAGGTAGGCCAATCTTTAGCATTTCTTTGGTGAGTTTTAGGTCGATAGCGCAGTTTTTTGTGGCAAATTCATCACGTCTTTTCTTTTGTAAAAAGAGCACAAATAAATAAAGAGCCTGATAGGTTTGCGACAGTCCTCCGGCAAGCGCTGCGCCTTTGATGCCAAGAGCCGGTGTTAACGGCGTTCCAAAGATAAGTAAGGGGGCAAGGAGGAGGTTTACAAAATTCGCCGAGATAGTAGCGTAAGTGATTACACGTGTATTACCAATGCCCACAAAAAAACCTGTAAGTGCAAGTGAGACAAGTAAAAATGGCCCAAAGCTTAAAAACGTATTGAGGTAGGTAGATTCTAAAGAATCTTGAGCAAACAAAAACGTTGAAAAGAGGTGGCTTATAATAAAAAATAAGGGCCATGAGGCAATGGAGAGCCAGATTATCTGCCAGGTGGGGCGTCCCACATCATGGTGTCTTTCTTCACCATGAAAGCGCCCTACAAACACCTCGGTAATTTCACAAATCCCAAAGGGAAAGATAAGTACCAAAAAGCAAAAGTTTGCTGCAACGGCCATAGCATTCATCGCTGAAACACTATGGTGAGCCAAAAATAACCTATCGGCAAACATCATAAAGCTATTGGAGCAAAAGCTGAGCATGAGGGGCCAGCATATTGACCAAATTTCACGTGATGAACCAACAGGATGGGAAGTTAACTGGTAATTTGCGTGCGTTGTCATAAGAAAATACTATACCAAACCAGTCTGAATACATCAAAAGATTTAGCAGGATGAAATTTTCCCTTGCCCGATTTTGTATTCGTATTTTTGCACTAGAGCCCTTCAGGGCGACTGAGCGAAGCCCACCGTGACCGCAGGGAACGGTGGGGAAGAGTATAAATTCCTAGGGAGCCCGGTTGAAGGCGATTGAATGACGTGATTCAATCGCCCTCAACCGGGCTCTGATGCCTTTTTTGCTTATTCCCACCGTTCCCTTCGGTCACGGTGGGCTTCGCTCAGTCGCCCTGAAGGGCTCTAAAGACCAAAGCAAAATCGGGCACGGGCACGGGGATTTTTATTCCACTTCCACTCTTATGGGGTTTAGCTCGCGTTGCTGGGTGAGGCGGCCTGAGCGGTACCAAAATACTGATGCCACTACAAAGCTATTGAGGGCGATGATGGTCCAGCCTGTGATGGCTCCGGCGCCAAAGTAGGTGACTAGCAGATAGATTGGCAAAATATAGCCTATCCAGTGGGTGAGGCCATTTACGTACATGATGAATTTTGTGTCGCCGAGCGCCGTTAGGTGGCCTACCAATATCCAAGAAAAGCCTTTAAGTAAGAAAAAGACAGACATGAAGAACATGGTAGTCTTCACGGTAGATACAAATTCTGGCATAGCAAGTAAGTAGCTATCTTCGGTACTTAAGGCTTTTTCTAAAATAACTTCAGCACCTGCGTAGGCAAAGGCTAAGAGCAGCAGAAAGATCATAGTATGCACTTTAAAGGCTGAAAATATGGCCTTAGGGATGTTTTCTACAGCGTTTGCACCTACTAGGTTTGATACAATAGCTGTCATGCCCTTAGAGATGCCATAAACGCAAAACACCACCAGCATATAAAAGCTTTGGGCAATGCTTGCTGATGTAAGCTCTATTGCGCCGGCAAGAGCTATAATTTTAAAAAAGAGGCTATGTGCAATACTTTCGGCGGATCTACCAATACCTGCCGGCATTCCTAAAAAGAGCATCTCTTTGAGCAGTGAGAGCTTCAACATACTAGGAGAAGTAGCATAGCGTTCTCTATGCTCTTTCTTTAAAAAAAGCCGTAATAAAAAAAGTGCCTGAAAAGTAAGTGAGAGGCCTGTTGCAATAGCTGCTCCTTTAACGCCAAGTGAGGGGGTAAAGGGCGTCCCAAAAATAAGAATGGGTGCTAAGACAAGATTTAATAGATTCGCTAAGACCGTGCTTAATGTGATGATTTTCGTTCTACCAATACCTAAAAAAAAGCCCATTAGTGCAAAAGAAGAAAGCTGCATAGGCCCAAAATCTAGGCTTGTTACAAAGTAGGTAGCCTCTTGTGATCCGTCAGGAAATATAAAGGGCACAACTATGCGAGATGTCAGCATAAAAAGGGGCCAGGAAAGCAAAGCAAACCATAACATCTGCCAAACAGGCTTACCAATCTTATTCAGAGCATCTTGGCCATGATAGCGCCCTACAAAAACGCCCGTAATTTCGCAGCAAGTAAGGGGAAAAGCCAAAAGCACAAAGCAAAATGTACTGGCGCACGTTATAGCATTCATAGCAGAAAGGCTAAAATGCGCAAGGTACATTCTATCTGCAAAGTTCATTAGGCTTGTTGATGACAAGCTTAGCATTAGTGGCCAGCTTACTGCCCACACTTCGCGCAAACTTCCGCTAGGATGAGGCGTTAGCTGATATGTCGGACGCAATTTTTAAATCTCGTTTGGTAATGGTATTTTAGACGGAGTATACTGGTAGTATTTAGTTAGGTCTAGTTCATTTTCACGTTTTGCTACATAAACGGCACAAACAGTGTCGCCAGCTATGTTTAAGGTGGTTGTTGCCATATCGCGTAGACGGTCAATTCCGGCTAAGATTGCAATGCCCTCTAGCGGTATGCCAACGGCTGATAGCACCATAGATAGCATAAGTAGGCCGCCACCAGGAATGCTTGCTGTACCTAGTGTTGCCATAAGAACAGTTGTTGTTAAAGCTACAATATGAGCTAGTTGCAACTCAATCCCATAGGCTTGGGCCAAAAAGATAGCGCTCATCGCCTGAAAGAGCGCAGAGCCATTCATGTTTAAAGAGCAGCCTAGGGGCATAATGAAGTTTGTAAGGCCTTTAGAGATACCAAGCTTTTCTTCTGCTGTTTGCATGGTAACAGGTAATGATGCAGAACTTGAGCATGTAGATGCTGTAGTGGCAAATACAGAGCCCATACTGCGGAAAAACGGCCAAGGAGATACTTTTGCCAAAATCTTTAAGATTGGACAGAAGACTATCAAGACAAAGAGAACACAAGCTGCCCAGTAGCTGAGTAAAAACTTAAGCACAGGTACCAGCACATCAAGGCCAAAAGAGCCGCATGTCCATGCCATAAGGGCAAATACCCCTACAGGAGATAGATACATTACAATTTTGGTGAAGCTAAACATCACAGATGAGAGGCCCTCTAAAAAGGCCACTACTGGTTTTGCTTTTTCTTTTGCCATGTTAAGCGCTATACCAAAGAAGGTAGAAAAGACAATAATCTGCACAACATTGCCATCTGCAAAGGCACGTACTGGGTTTTTAGGTACAAGGCTCGAGATAAGTTCGGTAAGTGAGGGGAGGGCTTTTACCTCATGCGAAGCATCGCGTGCTAGTTGAAGTTCTGAGCCAAGACCCAGCCAGTGAGAAAGAGATATCCCTAAGAAGATAGCAATAAGCGTGGTGATAACATAGAGCGCAACAGCTACAAAGCCTACACGGCCAAGTTTACTCGGGTCTGCAATGTTTGTAATGCCGCATACCATAGAAGAAAAGATAAGAGGCACAATAAGCATGCCAAGCATGTTTAAAAAGAGCGTGCCGATGGGTTTTAGCACTTCAGCTTGGGGGCCTAGGATGAAGCCGCAAGTAGAGCCGAGGATAATGGCGATGGCAATTTGAGCCCAAAGCTTCATGATTTCTCCGTATTTCGTTTATAAAGCTCACAAAAAATAGAGCAAAAAGTGATATAATTCTACATGATTTTCAATTAATTATCAATATTTGTTTTTATATATGACGAATTGTCGACTCCTCCAAGGCGGAGATGCCTTTGACCTAGAGACACAAATTTTAGGTTTTAAGGCTAAAAACGCTACACGCCTAGATGCAGATGGCCTAAAAGCCGCTGTTTTAGAAGAATTGCTCTTTTCTCCCTCCTTTTTTGAAGAAACCTTCGTTGTAATCGAAAATGCCCAAGACTTAAGCGATAAAGCCCAAGAGCTTGTTATTACTTTTGCAAAAAAGCCTACCCCCAAGGTGACTCTTTTACTGCATGCCACCGGTAAAAACGACTTTGCCAAGCATATGACAGTTATTGAAGTTCCAGAGGTAAAGCCATGGGATAAAGCCGCTAAAATGGCCGATTGGGTGCTCGGATACCTTAAAGCACAAGGGATTAAAACATCTACTCAAGTAGCGGCACTTATAGCTGCTACCGGTACAAACGACCGCTTTTACTTATCTCAAGAGCTCGAAAAGATCATCTGCTACGTAGGTGACAAAAAAGAAATTACTTTAGATGACGTACAGGCCATCGGCGCTTTAGAGCATGAAGAGACTGTCTGGCACCTGGGAGATGCGTTTTTACAAAGAGATAAAGCAAAGGCTATGGTTGTTTTACAGCAGCTTCTAGACCAGCAGGTGTCGGCATTTTTGATCTCACGGCAGCTACGTAATGTATGCCATCAGGCGCTTATGATGCTCAGCCTTCACCAAACTGGAGCTAATGTGCAAGAGCATTTTCCACAACTACGCGGTAAAATGTTTGAAAAGAACTTTAGACTTGCAGAGCAGGCAGGAAGCCTATTTTTAACGCAAAGCCTTATAAAGCTGGATTCACTTGAGCTTGCCTTAAAAGATTCACCCTTTGACGAAACCACACTCCTTATGAAGGTATTTATATGACAGCAGGCCGCCTTTACTTATTGCCCAACGTGTTGGATGACACACAAAGCTACACCAAATTTATGCCGAGCCATGTAGCAGAAATTATTGCTACCCTTGATGGTGTAATTTGCGAATCAGAAAAGCCTGCCCGTCGCTTTTTAGGCCAATTTAAAAAGGCACAACTGCCCCTAGCGCTACTTAACGAGCATACTAAAGCCGATGAACTGGCTGTATTATTAGACCCAGTTATAAAAGGCCAAGTATGGGGTATTTTATCTGATGCGGGCTTACCTTGTATTGCTGACCCTGGAGCTCAGCTTGTACGCCTAGCGCGTCAAAAAAATGTGCCCGTAGAGGCTATTGTAGGGCCATCGTCACTTTTTATGGCGTTAATGCTCTCAGGCTTTAGCGGTCAGCACTTTTCATTTCATGGCTATTTACCTAGAGAGCGTGATCAGCGTAAAAGCCGCCTACAGTCCCTCGAGCAAAAATCCCGAAAAGAAAATAGCTCAGAGCTGTTTATAGAAGCCCCATATCGCAACCAAGAGCTTTTGCAATCACTTGTAGATGACCTACAACCAACAACAGAGCTTGCAGTAGCTGTTGACCTTACAAGCCCCACCCAAGAAGTCCACGTAAAAGCCATCAAAGAGTGGCGCAAAGAACCGTTGCCCCAAATCAACAAACGCCCCACAGTCTTCATCCTTTTTGGGCATAAATAACTAATAATTAAATTGGCCGTGTCGTTGCGACACGGCCCTCGAGTTTGGACATTTGAATTACAATACCATAGCTACTAGCGAAGCTTCTGGAGTGCGGTAATTTTTTACCGCTTTTAATTTTCGATCACACACCGATTTAACAATAACTTCCACAACTTACACGAACGTTCAATACTTTGTTTAACCCATTTATGTCATAGTATGTGGCTATTATTGTATGTTTTGGGGGATATCGAAGATATAGTGCGTAGTCAAAAATTAAGAGCGGTAAAAAATTACCGCACTCCAAAGCCTTCGGCAAATGCCCAAACTCGAGGGCCGTGTCGTTGCGACACGGCCATCAGTCAAGCATCTGTCATGTGGCAGGTGTGTAGTGTTAATGACAAGTGTTACATTGATTTTTTCCGTAACACTTTCCATTTTCATTGAATAATAAATTCATTGTGACAGGGCCTTTTGGGTCTATGTTATTGTAGGTGACTGAATATGAAAGAGGAAGGTTGGTCGTAGAAAGAATTCGCAACCCTATGGCTGTGCCAGGGGAGACTAGATCACCTTTTTTAAGGTAGTGTCCATTTGCATTTAGCAGGTTAATGAGGTTTAGAAGGTTTGTTAAATGTGGTACAGCAGGTGGTGGTACTGAGCCTGTTATTGAAGGGCCTGTTGTAAGCACTAAGGTATCATTTGCTGAAAGGCCGCCATTAAGAATAGTTTCCCATTCTGCTAATGATCGTGATGAGTTATGAATTTTGATGCAGTCAGCTGTACGAAGAAACATTCTCGCGGCTATATTGGTGACCTGCAAAATACCTTGACCATTTAATTGGCCAACTACAGGAGGGGCAAGTGGTCCACTTGCTTCATTGACAGTTGTTGTGCCTATTGCAGCCATTTCAATAGCTGGATAGACGCCTTTTATAGAGAGTAATAGTTCTGCAGGAGTTGTGGCATTATTGATATCTGAGCTACCGACAACAAATAGCATATCAGCTTCAATATCTGCACTAAGTCCATAGTTAGAGGGAATGCTTGCACTATTTCCGACCAAAATCATTTTTTCTAAAAGTTCGCCATATACCGGAGCTGTATAGCCTAAGGAAGGTGTTGAAGGGGTTGCCGAAGCAAGACCAAGTTTCCACCCTGCATGTTTACCTAGACAGCAGCGGAGGGCATCAGATTCAGCCTGTCTAAAAGCTTCTTTTTGTTCGTCCGTTAAGCTTTGAACTCCTCCAGCTGGGAAATCCGCAACACTCAATGGAATGTTGTTTAAAATTTTCAAGGCTACTATATTTGCGAAAACTGGAATTTGTTGATCCAGACTAGGGTGACAATGGCATTTGGTGTCATTGTCGGAACTGGAAAAGGCTTTAACGTTGTTTTTTCTTTTAAACGGAATTTGATGGGTGATTTTTTTTTGAGCGTTACCAGGACGAATGGGTGATTTTGGTGTTGGTTTCTGATTTACTTTATTGGCGAATGCTTTTGTAGTGACAGGTTCACTTGGTTTTGTAAAGTTAGCCGCAGACAGGGAAAAGTAAGCTGAAAATGCCATGCAGAGCATTGGGCTGAAAAATTTATTCATGTAACACACTCCGAAAGTTTAGTGATAAATGAGACATTATCTTTTATTAATAATTTGTTCAAGAAGATTTCACTCTTAAAAAGTGACATGAGAAAACAACGCTACAGATTAAATGTAAAAATTGATATTTACACTGATAAGTGAAAATTGAGGATATGGTCATGGTTACGCCTACTGGTGGGAAGAAACAATTTGGTGATGACGAAGATATTGGTAGAGCCCATAAAAAACGTCTTAAAACGCATGATATTGATACTAAGGTGGGTAGGGTTGTTAAAGAGCGCGCTCCTAAAGTAGAGTCAACAGCCCCTACAAAATCTCGTAAGATTTTAAAGCGAGGTAAAGACGATGAAGGCTCTATTAAGCCAGGAAGCCTAAAACGTCCTAATACTGCTAGTGTGACTCCTAAAGAGCGGCAGG
>JAJFUY010000334.1 GCA_021372185.1 Chlamydiales bacterium
TGTGAGGCTATTGTATGTATTGGAGGCTATCGTAGATAGAGTGTACGGTCAAAAATTAAAAGCGGTAAAAAATTACCGCACTCCAGAAGCTTCGCTAGAGTTATGGTATTGTAATTCAAATGTCCAAACTCGAGGCCCAGGTCGCCCTCTCGGGGCGACCTGGGCTATCTTTCACCACTCCTTTCAGGAGTGAAAACAAATGGAAAAAAACTTAAGAAAAATTATTGCGCAACAACAGCAGGGGCTTGTACTGCTTGGTTTTTTTGGTTTTTCCAGTGATGGTGTTTGTGACCGTGGTGGGGGTGACGACGTTGTTGGTTTTGGCCGTCAACAGGGGCATTATTTTTTCGTCTGCAGCCGCAGCCACGTTTTGCTTTTGCCATTTCAGGAGCAGCAACAAGCTCTGCTTGGTTTACAAAAAGTCCTGTCTCATCTTTTGCAATTGACGGAGCAAAGAAGCGGCCGTTTGGTGTGCGTACGAGGATGCCTTTTTTCATCATGCGAACGCTTTTTGGATTTACATAGACTTTACCATCTACTGCATCTGTTGCTGATAATTGCATCATAAATGCTAAAAGAAGAACGCTTAAATATTTGTACATATAATATCCATAATATTAGTTTTTAATAACCAATCAGCTTTGAACTGATTAGTTATCACTCTATGCCGATGCTGATTTTTGCTCAATCTCAGATTGATATCGATTGAGCATTTCATAGATTTGCCAAAACCTCTTCCCACAAACAAGGCCTCCAAGGCGTGCTGCCTGCTGTTTTAAGCGATACATCGTTAAAGGTACGTTAAACTCTTGCTTGCCCGCAAGCAGTTCATAGACAAGATACGTAAGTATAGCGTGGGCATTAGTTCTACCAATACCACCCTGGCAATGTATTGCAAGGGTTTTTTTCTGAAGCTCGATTTGCCGTTTCAACAACACCATCCAGGCATCAAGATCACTTGCAGCTTGTCTATCGGGCCAATTTTCATAGTGTAGCTGCGTAAGCTTTCTTCTTTTTCTTCCATCATCTTCACGTATTACAAAACTACGCTCAACAATACGTGGGCGATATTGTTTGTATTCGTCACTTGCCAAAAGTGCCTCATGTTCTTCTTTGGGGATATTCAAAAGAGCCTGTTGGACACCAGGCATATCAGCGGCAATTTTGCCCTCATAAAGCACCTTGGTGCGTGTTTTGACAACAGAATAGCCATCAAATTTTACAGTATCAAAATGCTCACGCTCAAAATAGGCAATAGCCTCTTGCCAATCAGTTAAGGTATTTAAGGCCACAACCACATCAACATTTTCTTGTATGAGCACCTCAAAAAAGCGTCTGAGGGCATCTTCTCGGTCACGTCTTGGCACCCCGATAATTACCATCTTTGGGCTATTATCTAGCTGAATTACACTATGAGGATACCCTGTTTCATTTGCCTCTTGAAAGGCCGCTACCCCCTCTTGAATGCCTTTATGCTTTTGTGAGCGCTTATTTACTTCTGCTTCTTGTTTGCCAGCAAGCTTGTAGTTATCTTTAGAGAGCTTTTTAATAAGCTTAGGCAATGTATCAAGGGTAAAAACATAATCATCAAATTTTGCATCAGTGGATGTTGATTGCCCAGCAAAGACACTTGCCACTTTTTGAATTTCCTTATGAAAAGGATCAGAAAATTGGCGCTTTTCCTCTTCGGTCAGCTTATCAAAATCGTGCTCAAATGCCTCAAACAACCTTTTGGCAAGGGTTTTATTGCTCGTTTTACTTTGCTGAAATATGCATTCTAAAAACACGCGCATGATAGCTTCATCATGGGTTTTGACAACATCACGCGCCAGGTAGCGCGACTTTATTTTTTTGCTAGATTTCTGACTTGGAAGTAATTTGTGCAGATCAGTGCTAGGACAGAGTTCTTTAAATACCTTAACGCGCATGGATTCCTCTTATAACCGTAAGCCTGCACAATAAGGTTATAAGGGTGTTTGTGGCTAGCTAAAAACTTTTTTCTAATCCCACTTGCTGGGAATAAAAATTGAATGAATAAATTCATCGGCTAATTGTAGTTTACCTAGCAATGATACAAATTTTTCAGCTTTTGCTTCTTTATCATCAGTAGACGGATCTTTAAGAAGTTGGATCATTTCAACTAGATTACTTACGAAGTCTCCCCTTGAATTTACATCACTCTTTTGAGCAGCTATTGCAAAAAGCTTTTCTTCTAAGACAGCTTTTGCATCTTCATGGATGGAATAATTACTCACTAAGAGCGTCATAAATTCAGGTAATTTA
>JAJFUY010000336.1 GCA_021372185.1 Chlamydiales bacterium
TTTGTCCTCGGTTGAGAGGACGTCTTTTGTAATGCAAACATTTAAAAAAAATTGGTAATGCTAAGAGCGCGCTCCTTTGGTTTTAAAGTTGCAATTAACACAAATTATCTAATAAAATTACCCGAATTAATTAATTTTATAGAGGTAATAATGAGTGCCTTGAGTCTTAATTCGGTGGCCAATGTTGTTAATCCAGCCAACTGGACCCACGAATCGCGCAATGTGGCTGCAAAAGTTGTGAAAGTAAGCGTTGTAGCCTATGCGGCCCTTACAGCAGTACAGAGCATCCCGACTGCGATAGCTGCTTCTAGAGAATATGTCTATTACAACTGCGGAAATGGCGCCATTGTTAATGCTCTCTCTAGCTTTGGATCCGTGTTTTATAAAACTTGGGATATAGCAAAAGCACAAGAAGCTTTCTCTCTGATGTACTCCATTGGCTCTACTATACACAAAGCAGCCAATAGCCAGGGTGTAACAGACAATAACCTGATATTACGGGCGTGTTTAGCAGCGTCTGATAGCCTTCCTTATATCTACTATAACTAGACTGGTCAGATTAAGGACTGTTCTGATCTTATTCTTATTCTTGATCTTTGTCTTATTCTGTCTTTGCGGCTCGAACAAGAATAAGAATAAAACCTTAGGTTCACACCATTGACCTACCACGCGATATCTTCATAAAGACTTGTGGCAATGTGGTTGGCCTGTCCTATAAGAGAAAGTGTGCTGTCACGAATATCTGGATTGGCTATTGTGCGGGCCGTTTCATTTGCCTGCGCAAACTCCTTCTTGTCGATGAGTGCAAGTATCTTTTGCACAACCGCAGCGTCAATACCTGCATTGTTGACAACATGGGCCTTAAGCGTTTCGTAGCAGCCTTTTTCTTTACGCTCTATTTCTCTTCACTGTTCTACTCCACATTGACGGTGATATCCATTTACTGAAGTCATGTATCCTCTCTTTTTTTATTAGGTCATTATATGCCTTTACATCCGTGTATACAACGGATCTTTTCTGAAACTGGTTTTTTTATCCTTTGATGAAAAAAGGAGAAAACCAGATGACAGGATATATTTTAGGAGCAGGTACAACTGCAGAACTTCGTCTTGAACTACTTAATGAGCTCTCATCGGCCCCATTTGTAAAGGCTATGAAGCGGCTACCCAATCAGAACATGCGCATTATTGTTCTTGGCTGCGGCAGTGCTCACCTTGAAGAGCGCCTTGCGACACTTTTTTCCCACTCACATTTTATTGGAATAGACATTTCAAAAGCGCGTTTAGCTGAAGCCAAAGCGCGAGTCAGCAAGCTTATTACCACCAACACGTATGAGTTTATAGAAGCGAATCTTTCTACAATGCCGCTTGAAGCGATTGCTCCCTGCGACATTCTGATATCGCGGTTTGTGTTGTCTCATCTACAAGATGCCGAAACAGTGCTGAGTCGCTTTATCTCTAGACTGCGTCCAGGCGGCTATGTCTGCACTGAAGAGGGAGCATCAATGGGCACAGAATTTTACTGCAACACACATAATCTGGGCTATGAAACCTTTGTATCACGTATAGACCTACAGCAAAGCGTACAAAAAAGCCGCTTTGACATAGGTCTTCACCTCTTGTCAAACCCACCTGGCCAAGTACTACATAGCCATATTACCCAGCCTATTTTACGTACTGCAAGAGAGAAATCTATTTTGCGCCTTGGTGTTGAAGAAGGAAGACAGCTTCTCAAAAACCCAGAAGAGCTCATTGCAGACCTTAAAAAGTTTGAAGAAGATGAAAAAGCCTTCGGACTTTACATGCGTTTTGTGGCTATGATTGTCCAAATCTGAGGGAATTACCACCCTCAGCCCATTTTACTCTATTAAAATAATAGTTATATATGATACTTTGAAATTAATGTAACAAAGAGGAATAAACATGGGTATTTCTAAAGATAATTACACAAGATTGTTTCAAAATATAGATCATGTTTCGTCTGAAAAAACGGGTAAAAAGCAAGAAGCCGGAGTAAAAGCCTATGATCCTGAGAAAATGAGTGCAGCTCGCAAGTTTTTTGCCAAGAAAATGGGGATAGAATACAAAACTTACGAAGGAAAAATTGTTTATTTAGACAAAACTAGCTTAAGCAAGTTCCTTGCCCGCAACAAGGCAATTTCTAGCGAAAAAGATTTTAATCCCGAAACTTGTATCCAGCAATTAAAAAATCTTCACACACCTATTGCTCATAAAGCAGGCGCTGCTTTTATGGATGGTAAGTTTAAAATCTCTGAGACTGATCTTAAGGCCGTTTGTAAAGGACTTGGTATGAGTGAAAAAAACACTGATACCTGTACAAGGATCTTGGCTGGCTGGGGAGAAATCACGAGAGCCGAAGGCCCGACAATGTTTAAAAATGGTTCCATGTATGCTCCAGAAGGTCTAAAAGATTTTGTCATAGAAAAAGGCCAGAACATTGCGAATGAGCTTGCTAAATTTTTAGAAGATAACTGCAAGCCAGATACTGCCATGAAATCGACACTAGAAACCCTACTCATAAATTTACGCTCGTTAGCAAAATCTTAAGAATACTTGGCGACCTCTTCGCGGATTACTTCGTCTGCTATTTCTTTGTTTATGATGAGGTGAACGTTTTGCTCACTGGCTTTTTGTTTTATGGCGGCGGTGTACTTTGTGATCATTCTATCTAAGAGTATAAGGCGGTTAAGATCTCCTGGGAGATGATTTGCCGCCAAATCTGCAATTTTGACAATAGTTTTGTATTTTTGATTTTTGGCGTAGGCTAGTTGCTGACGGAGCTCTACAAGGTGTAAAAACTCTGTTTTTTGTGCACTATGTCTTCTTTCAAGATCGTCTAGGGTATTTTTTGTCTCAACTAGCGTTTGGCGATCAGCTTCTGTTCCATGTAAGACACTCAGGCGTAAGCCATCCACTTTGGCTCTCAATTGATCTCTAGTAGCCGTTGTATCTACAGATTGGCTTGCTGAGACTTTTTGTATGCAGCGCCGTAACATCTCTTTGGCAGTATGTGGCTGTGGCGGTGCTGGTAGATCGCCAGCTTTTGCCTTAAACTGATTTTGGAACTCTTGTACAAGATAGCCTAAGGCATCATCTTCTACCAATACTTCAGGAGCTTCTTGTAAGAGCGTATGATAGAGTATTGTCTTTGTATCAAGTGTCGAATATTCAAGAGATTGCCGTGTCAGACGCTTTACAAGCGTGGGGTGCATCTCAGTGAGGGTTTTAAACTCATCATCTGTTGCTAAAAGAACGATATGCTCAAACTTTTCAATTTCGGTTAAAAGTATGCCAACAAAGCCTGCATTTTTGGGGTTAATGCAAGTCTTTCCAAATTCATCAAACACAGCCACAATTTTTTTGCCGTGGCGGCCAATTTGGTCGGTGATCTTAAGGACTGTCGAGGTGCCCTCATGGCCACCTTTGCCGCCTACAAGGCTTGCAGTATTCCAGCTAAAGACCTTGGTAACCTCAGGCAGGCTTTTTGTTACCTCTTCATTTTGTTCTAGAAGTGCATAGGTAAGATCTTTTACAGCTTGAGTCTTACCAGCACGAGAAGCGCCCGTAATAATCACACGCTTATGAGATTTTAGATTTTCAGCAAGCTTAGCTATATCTGATATACAGGTTAATCCCCGCTCTAGCTTTTTGGCTTCGGCTTTTTTTGTCCAAGGATCAGCTTCTATAATATCAGATGGCAGCGGCTTTACTGCAGGATAAAAAAGGCTTGTCACAGCAATGAGCGCAAACAACCCGCCTATTATTGGACCGGCTAGTGATTTACCCATGAGTGGCAGGAGTGTTGCCGTAAAAAGCGTAGCTGCGCTAATAATGTTGCCGGCAATTTGCGATTTAAATTTGTTCTCAAAGTCATTTCTAGCGGGTTTAAAAAAGCTATGAATACCAAATGAGCCTATGACGTTATCAAGACCGTTGGTTAAAAAATCAATGAGCTGATTGACAATGCTATAAAGCGAGCGATTACTTGAGTGCTCTGTCATTTTAAGATAGTATTTAGCTTCATCCAGTTTGGCTAAAGCCTGATCAACTAGTTGCTCATGATTCGTAGCCACGAGCCGCTCTGTAGGAATCAGTGAGGCGATCTGCTTCATATATTCTGCATGATCACCTTGAGGTAATTGCTGTACTTTTTCAATATAGGAGTCAATTTCTTGTTCAAGATTTACAGCATCTTTATTAAATGCTAGTAACGGCAAGTTTTGACGAGCTAATAGTGAAACAACAGACATATCAACCTCATTATTAATGAAGTAACTATAATAACACTAATTCACAAAACCAACCATTTAAATCTTTTTTATACGAGCTCCTGTCGGACTATCTTCTACTGTATAGCCTTTTTGCTGCATCTGGGCTCGTATTTCATCTGATTTCTGCCACTGTTTATCTTTACGGGCCTGCATTCTCGCTTCGGCTAGTTGTTGAATTTCTTGAGGAATTTCTTCTTCTTGGAAGTGGCAGATGCCAAGGACGCTATCAAATTTTTGTATTGTGTCATTAATTTTTTTAATATCACTCGTGCTGAGCGCATTGTTATCAATTGCCCCATTTACTTCACGGATGAGCTCAAATAAAAAACTCAAGGCCTCAGAAATATTGAGATCCTGGCTTAAT
The DNA here is from genome assembly GCA_021372185.1 of Chlamydiales bacterium. GTDB lineage: Bacteria > Chlamydiota > Chlamydiia > Chlamydiales > FEN-1388 > SZAS-7. The sequence continues at coordinate 4,656 of JAJFUY010000336.1, forward strand.
GCTTGCTGAAAGCCGTTTATGGCGTGCTCTAAAACAGCATCGCACCTATCCCAGCCAGAACCTGGCTTGCATGATGCTAAGCGCACCATAAAGTCATGGATTCTACCTAAAGTCGCTTTGGCTGCATCTAGGCCCTGAAAGGTAAAGTTAAGCTGTGTGCGGTAGTGTGTATGTAGTAGCATAAAGCGCAATGTTTTGCCATCATAGCCCTTTTGAAAGATATCTCGGAGCGTATAAAAGTTGCCAAGGCTCTTTGACATCTTTTTGCCATCGACAAGTAGATGCTCAGAGTGTACCCAAAGACGAGAAAAGTGTTTTCCTGAGCAGCATTCTGATTGAGCAATTTCATTTTCATGGTGCGGAAAGATAAGATCTACACCCCCCGCATGAATATCAATTGTCTCTCCCAATATGTCTTGCGCCATTACAGAGCATTCGAGGTGCCAGCCGGGACGGCCTTTTCCAAATGGGCTTTCCCAATAAATGCCGCCATCACGGGTTTCATCATAGGCCTTCCACAGCACAAAATCAGACGCGCTTTCTTTAGCATATTCATCGTTGTTAACACGCTCAGATGCCCCTTGCTGCAGGTCTTCTAGTTTTAAGTGAGACAGCTTGCCATAGTCTTTAAAGCGCGATATAGCAAAATAGACACTAGAATCTGCCCCAACATAGGCCACATTTTTAGCAATAAGCGTCTGGCACATCTTGATCATCTGAGGAATAAAGTCTGTCGCTGCCGGATAGTGCTCTACACGCTCAATATTCAGCGCTGCCAAATCTTCAAAAAAAGCCTGCTTGTACACCTTTGTGAAGGCATCAAGCGTGGTATTTTTGGCAATAGCACCACGGATCGTTTTGTCATCTACATCAGTCAGGTTCATCACCTGCTCAACCTTATGCCCAAAAAACTTGAGGCTTCTTCGCAAAACATCTTCAAAAACAAAGGTTCTAAAGTTGCCTATATGCGCATAGTCATAGACAGTAGGTCCACAGGTATAAAACCGTATTTTTTGGCCATCAAGGGCTTTAACATCTTCCAAAGTTCTCGATTCAGTATTAAAAAGCTGCAGTGTAGTCATAATTTCGTCTAAGGTTAGTGATTGGCATTATTGTCTGAAATCTGGGCATACTTGTACAGCATTAAGGTTTGTGTTTTAGTTCCGGACAGGTCTAGAAAAACGCATTTTGTTTTAGAGTCCTTTAGGACGACTGAGCGAAGCCCACCTTGACCGTAGGGAACGGTGGGAATAACCTATGATAGAAAATAGAGCCCGGCTGAGGGCGATTCAATCGCGTGATTCAATCGCCCTCAGCCGGGCTCCAAGGTTTTTTCTGCTGTTCCCACCGTTCCCTTCGGTCACGGTGGGCTTCGCTCAGTCGTCCTAAAGGACTCTAAAACAAACTCCAATTTTCGTTTCAGTTTTCACAGAAGCTTGAACCAAGAACATAAAAAATTAAGAAACAAGATTGATTAATGTAATGTTATTTTTATTTACTTTATTAGACTAAATTTGAGATGATGATTTTTCATTTTAAGGAAACATATGCTCTTACATGACACTCTGCACGGCTTATCTGACACTCATATACAAGAGCTTTTGCATATCGATCTTGTGCAGCAAATATTAGCGCGCAATAATAGCTCGGCAAAGTCTCTTACTATTGCTCTTAACGCTCTTTCAGGTACATCTAGAAACAAAGTACAGCTTCAGCCCAAATCAGATGATCACCTAAAAGGTATTCTAGAGTCTATTGAAATACTAGCTAGTACCATAGACACCTCAAAAGCCACTCATAATATTATTACAGCAGCAAAACGCATCACAGCCTCTTCCTCAGTAGATGAGCTTGTTGACTTTGCTAAGCTCTACTACCAATCTTGTCTCACTCTTTGTCTTGCCGGATTAATCCAGAAGGCGTAGTATTTTCCAATGAAAGTACTTAGTAACTATATCTAGAACCCTTTTAAGGAGATTTTTAATGTCTGCAGTACAACCAAACGAAAAATTTTTTGTAGATATCAAAGAAGCTACATTTGGCGGCCCAACAGGCTCTCGCCTTACTTCAAAGGCTGAAGTAGTAAGCCAAGCTAGTTGCTTTGGACGCGTTTTCTCATCTTGTGGCTGTTTTAAAGCCGGTTATAGCCTTGATAAAGCAGTTGATGCCTTCAAAGCAAATGTGCTTACTTTTGTAAACGAAGCAGATCTTAAAGAAGAAGAAAAAGCACGCAGAATCACAGTTGTTACAGAATCAGCTGCAAACTTGAACACAATTTCAGCTATCCTTGATGGCGACGTAGATGCAGTTGATATTAAAGCCCTTCTTGCTCCAAAAGTTGAAGAGAAAGTTGAAGTTGTTAAAGAAGTAAAGGTAGAAGAACCAAGCGACTCATCAACAACTACTAGAAAAAGAAAAGCTGATGCGCTCACACTCGCAGAAGGCAAACATTTTGTTGAAAACTTTAAATCACCAAAACCAGTAACTGCAGAGTAATCTGTGTAACTAAAGCCCTTTACTGTTGTGAAGGGCTTTGTAGTTTTTCCATCACAGTCTTTAGTAACAGCTTCATCTGAGCATACGTTACAATTTCTTGCGCTTTTAAAATATCTACCCAGCGGCCGTCTTGCAGCTCTTCTTTTTGAATGCGGATGGCGCCCTGCACTTCTCCGATAAAGTACTGTACCGTTTTGTGAATAGGCTTTCCGCGGCTTGAAAACTGGTAGGCTTCAATTAAAGGTTCTTCAAAAAGTAGCTTTACAAGAGAAAGCCCTGTTTCTTCATAGAGCTCTCTTTTTGCAGATTCAAGGGGCTGTTCATCCCCCTCAGGATGGCCCTTAGGCAGCGTCCAGTGGCCCCCGCGGTGGCGGATTACAAAGACGAACCATCGATCCCCTTCTTTTTTAAGAGGTACTATTCCAAATGACTGATCGTATCGCATTATATCTTTTAGCTTTTGTATCGACCAAGGACGATAGTAGAGTTATGCCCACCAAAGCCAAAGGAGTTAGAAATACCTACGTTAACGTCAACACGCTCCTTGTGTTTCGACGTTCTAAATGCTAAATCTTCTGGATTATCAAGGTTGATTGTTGGATGCACATACCCTGTCTGTATAGCCTTGATGACTGCGATGGCTTCCATACCGCCTGCAGCGCCTAAAGAGTGGCCTATCATCGATTTTGTAGCATTCATGATAATAGTTTCTGGCTTTGAAAAGAGGCGTGTGACGCCTTCTACTTCGCAAAGATCACCCGCCGGTGTTGATGTAGCGTGGGCGTTGATGTAGTTAACATCTTGCTCACTCAGGTTTGCATCTTGCAGCGCGCGCTCTACACAAAGACGTACACCTTCACCATCTCGTCTTGGGTCTGTCATGTGATGCGCATCGCATGTTAATGCTCCGCCCATATATTCAGCCAAGATTGGGGCTCCACGAGCAAGGGCATGCTCTAGGCTTTCTAATACTAAGCAAGCGGCGCCTTCTGCCATAACAAAGCCATCACGGGCCTTATCCCATGGACGAGATGCGCGTGTTGGATCATCATTTCTTTCTGAGAGGGCTTTTAGAGCGCAAAAACCAGCAACCCCTATTGGAGATATTGGCGCCTCAGACCCACCGCACACCATAATGTCAGCATCGCCTTTTCTGATGTGATCAGCGGCGGCTATTATACAGTTATTGCTAGTAGCACAGGCAGTTGATATTGAATAATTTGGGCCCATAAAGCCAATATCCATTGCCAATAGAGCAGAGCCCATGTTGGTGAGGATAAATGGGATTAAAAAGGGAGTAATTTTGCGATGACCGCGCTCATTTAAAATTTTAACGTTATCGGCAAACGTACTCATGCCGCCAATACCTGAACCAATAATACATCCGGCGCGTGTTTTATCAATGCCTTCGATGTTATTGATGTCAAATTTTGCCATTTCAAGCGCTTTTTTACCAGATACCATAGCAAAGCTAATAGCGCGATCTACTCGGCGTGCCTGCTTTTTGTCTATGTACTCGCCTGCATCAAAATTTGGCACTTCAGCCGCAAATCGTGTGGGAAAATCAGCACAATCAAAGAGCGTAATAGGGCGTACACCACTATTTCCAGCTAGTAAGTTATCATAAAATGAGTCCACATCTTGACCAAAACAGGATACGATGCCCATTCCGGTTACAACAATGCGCTTCTTTGTCATAGCAATCCCTTTATTATTTTAGAGACTGTATGTTACCTGAGAGAAGAGTTTATTACAAGCTCCCCACGCGAATAGGCACATCAACAATTGAGGCATTTCGCCACAGCTGTTCAAGTTCATACTTTTCGCGCATATCGGGTATAAAAAGATGAATTACCACTTCAGAATAGTCAAGGACAAGCCAATCCCCTAGCCTTTGGCCTTCTTGATGAAGAGATGACCTTCCGGCCTCGTGCATGACATCTTGAATGTTTCTTGAAAGTGTCTGCACGTGTTTTTCTACGTTACCCTCTGCGATAATAAAATAATCCGTGAAGGTACAGATACCCCTCACATCCAGAACCAGTATATTAAAACCTTTTTTATCATATATGGTTTGGCAGATTAACTCGAGTGTGTGCAAATCGCTATCAGGTACATTATTCATAAAGATGATTTTGTTGGATGTAGTTATAAACTTGGTTATTAAGAAGATGCCCGCAATAAAGTTTTTTCTTTAAGCGGTTGCGTATTTGGGTTGAACTCACCTCAAAGTAGGGAGTGTTGGTCATTCCCGCTTTGAGCCATTCATTTTTCTGGGTAGTATCCACCCCTTGTCGACGAGCAACAAGACTTTGAGTGAGACTCATGAGCTCATCAACTCTCTTCCATGAGCCAAAAGTGGCAATGGTATCTTCACCCACGATAAGATAGAGTGTATCGTCTGGATAGAGCTTTTTAATCTGTGCTACGGTGTCAATGGTATATGAGGGGCCTTCTCGCTCTAATTCTAGAGTCAATACCTTACAATAGGGTAAATCTTGAAAGGCCATTTGGAGCATGGCTAAACGATGCTCTTTATCTTGCGTATCGCCGTGAGCTTTATGAGGATTTTGGTTAGCTGGGATAATAAAGATACAATCTAAATCATGGGCCTCTTGCATGGCTACAACGAGGGCTACATGACCAATATGGACAGGATCAAAGCTTCCGCCAAAGATTGCGATTTTTTTTCCCATACCATCCTTTTTTTCGGATAGTATGAATTTGGGCTTTTTTAGTCACACCAAATTTCCCAGCCTTTTTTTTGGGCTATTTTTTGTAATTTTTTGTCAGGGCAGATGATGATGGGAGTGTCTACACTTTCTAATAACGGTAAATCTTGAATGCTATCGCTATAGGCAATAACTTGTGCTACATCATGCGTATTTTTAAAATCCTGCACAAACTGCTGTTTAGAAGTGCCTGTAACTATATGCGCAATTTCAAAATAGTGCCCCTGACGCATTGTATAGCTTGTGGCCATAGTTATAGGTATACCTAAATAGGCAGCAATTGGCTCTACAATACAATCTGGAGAACTTGACAACAGAACAATATGAGCATCTTGCTTTTTTGCATCAGCTAACTTTTCTAAAAGACATTGTCTAAAGAGGGTGGAAAGCGTAAAGCGTAAAAAGCTTTTGACATTTTGCTGGATATATTCAGAGCTTTTGCCTTTAAGAATAGCTGTAAAGCCATATTCATGAACTTTTTTGACAGAATATAAGCCGCACATGTGGGCTAAATAGATGCCAACAAGGGCTAGCATCTTGGATAGTGGTAACTTTTTAGTTTTATAAAGAAATTTACTGAAGGCAAAGCTTACGTTATCATACGCAAGCGTGCCATCAAGATCAAAGACGAAGAGATTAGTTCTAGTGGCCTTGAAGCTTTTCAATCATATCCTGAAGTTCTTCGATGCCAGATTCAATCTTATCTAAACGGATCTTTTCGTTTTGAATCATGTCATTAATTTGGATAGCGCGGGCAAAGTCAAGACCAGAGCCTCCACTTTCTTTGCGCATAGCATCTATCTGGGTTTTGATAGACTGGCGGTTCAGCTTTTTCTCTTTTAATAGATCTTTAAGCTTGCCAATTGCCTCTCGGTCACCTTCTGAGAGTGATAAGAGCTTTTGCTCTTTTTTCTCGGTGATTACATCGCGGACATTACGGACTAGCTTATCAAACTCTTGCTTTTCAGTTCTTGGGATAGAAAGTGTACCCACTTCTTTTACAAGAGGCTCTAAAGCCTTTTCGATATCTTCAATTTCTTGCGTACTTTCAGTTGATGCTAGAGTTATAAGCTCTTGTCTTACAGCTTCGATGCGAGATTTTTTCTCTTGTTCTTTTTTGTTAGCAAGCTGGCGGCGTGAGGTCTCTTCATTTTGTGTGTGAGCCGTAAGTGCCTGGCGTAAATCGCGCACTAAATCTCGGAGTTCTCTAATTTCTAGCTTACCAAGTGGAGTATTGCGCATGCGGTCTGACAAGTCATCAAGCTTTGTCATGAGCGCACTTGCAGGCTGGTCTTTTGCTTCAAAACTAGCTTTAAGCGCATCAAGTTCGCCTACAAACTGGTCTCGGTGCTGTTTATAGGTTGATTTTTGCTCAGAAGCTTCTTTACGGCGGTCTTTAACCACATTTTTAATGCTATCCCAGCATTCACTCAATGTTTTACGAGTAGTTGAAAAGGCTTCAGTATTTAAGGTTAACACCTTGGCAATACTCTGCAGGGCTTTAATCTCATCACGAACGTTAAAGAGCTGAACGGTCTTTAGCTCTGTAACAAAGGTAGTTTTGATGAAATTCTCAACGTCGCTGATAAATAGCTGAGACACCTTTTGGATAAGCTC
>JAJFUY010000344.1 GCA_021372185.1 Chlamydiales bacterium
CTAAATCATGAAAGACTGATGTTTTACTTGATGCCATAATTTCATCAAGTGCCTGTTTTACTAAATAGCGCTCCGGAAGCATGTGTGAAGCAATTTCTTTATACACATCTTCATAATCTACCGAGTGAAGCGTTGTGGCAAAGAGGCATAAAAAAGAAAACAGAAGTTGGTATATACGCATGGTACATTCTTTGGTTACATTCTTTGGCTTGACACGTTTTTTTCAAGCTTATACTCTCGAGCCTCATTATATGAATAGGATTTTTATGAAATATGCACTGACTATTTTTGTCTTTTTTGTCTGCTCACTAGAAGCAAGTTTTTCTCAATACACACTTCCGATCAATCACCCGCTACACGTAACGCTCGATAGATTATTTAGTGACCCCAATGTCATTGCATCTCGTGAAGAGCTTACAATGGCAGGCTTTGAACTACTCCCACACCATCATCGGGGCTTGGCAGTTGTAAAACACCCAGAGCTCACAAATCACCTCATTAAGCTCTTTATCAATAACGTGCCGCATGATCTACAGGTACAAAATTATGTCTCGCGTATTCAAGGCTCTCTTGCATTAAGAGAATTTATTGCAACTCGCCGCTTAAAGCATATTGTAACGCCCAAAAAATGGCTCTATCGCCTACCAGAAAATGACCTTGGCATTACCTATGTTTTAGTAGCTGAAAAAATCAATATTGTAGATAGAGCGCAAACAAAACAGGCCTACGCCACAATTGCCCCTGTTGTGTTAAAGGAGCTCTGCGAAGTGGTAACAGAGTTTAGGGGCTTAGATTCTGTCATTAAAAACATGCCCTTTACATTTGATGGCAAAATTGCCTTTGTAGACACCGAAAAATGGAATACTGAGCGCTCTACCTTTTTACCGCATGTATTACCTTTACTTGATGAATCATTATATCCAATTATCAAACGTTACATTGAAGTAGATGAAAGTGAGTCTGTAGATGAATGGCTCATGCATGAAACACATCCAGATTATATCAGACTACAAAATCTCTTTTCAGATAGAAGCCTCTTTGACAGCTCTGAAGCATTAAAAGCTGCAGGCTTTGAGGTGAATAAACGCGCTCGAAAAAACCTAATGGTCTTTTGGCACCCAACTATGCCAGACTACATGTTTAAAAAATTTAGAAATTCTGTGGACACACGTCATCAGCTTGACAAATACACCCAGCGGCTGCAGGGCGCTCGAATTATCAGAAATGTCATTAAGCAAAATAATTTCAAAAACGTAGTTATCCCTAATAAGTGGCTCTTTAAACTCCCCTTTGCTGATGATGAATATCTTGTAGTGGCTGAGCGTTTAAGCATACTTCCTGGAGATGACGACCACAAGAAAGAAAATGTACAAGCCTACCGTTCTATAAGCGAAGAGACACTATACGAGCTTTGCACAGTAATGAAGCTTGTAGGAGGATGCGATGCCTATCCCCGTAATCAGCCCTTTACAAAAGATGGCAAAATTGCCTTTGTTGACACAGAGCACGTAGGGCAAAAAGAGGCCCATTTTTTACGAAATATTTCTCCTTTTTTAGATGCTAAGAAACAAGAATTAGCAAAATCGTGGCTTTATGAGTAGCATAAAATGAACTAATCTGATATAATATTTAAACTTTTAATTATTGCTGGAGAATACCATGCAAATTCACGGTTTTCAGCACACTGACCCATTAACCCATCACATGAATGACCGTGAACGGCCTAGCCGCGCTCATTTTGTGGCTGTTGTAGCAGACCGCATACTATTGCGCCCCTTCATTAAAAGTACCATTCTTACAGCACGAGTAATTAAACTTATTACATGGGATGCCGTAAAAACTGGTATCTACGCCGTTTCTAAAAAAGGCCCTGACGCCTCGCTTTATTTTGAAGGTGAATACCTTAAAACAGTAAAAGCGTTTAGAGATTTTGTCTTTATGCCATCACTAGTGGCTCGTGCCTTTACAGATTTATTTGCTAAGCACGAACCCTTTGTTGATGACCTACCACGTAAAAAACCCGATGAACTCATTAACGGCGAGTTTGATAAGAGCTTCAAAGCCTTTTCAAGCCCAATGCATGGTACTTCAACATTTCAAGTGCTTGTACCAAAAGATATTAAAGAAATTCCTGCCGTCTTAGACCCAACCCTCAAAACAATTGCTGCCTCTTCACTCTTTAAAAAAGATATGCTCGCTATCAATTTTGGCAATCCAAATGTAGCTACATTTATTACTGAAGAAAAAGACAACGCCATCCAGATCACAAAAGTTGATGCCAAGTCACTAAAGCGCGAACCGATGAAGTTTGAAGATACCAAGGGTAAAGTACAGTCTGGCGTATTTCTGATCCCGACAAACCTTCCAAAAGAAGCTCTGGAGCGCTTTCAGACAGCTGCCAAAAAGTTAGTGGGCACAAGTGATATTACATGCGTGAATACAAACTGCAAAGTGCTCAAAGAAGCCGGTTTTTCTATTGAAGGCGTAAGCCTAGATGGCGTTATCTTCCCCGGCACACTTATGCAGCACCTTGTCTATCGCAACGTGTTTTATAAAGATGCCAGTGGTGTAAACCACAAGGTACATTTTGAAATTGTCAATACTACTCCTCACCAATTAGAAAAGTACTTTGAAATTGTTGACACATCAGTAGTTGGCACGCGTCTTCGCCATAAGCGCCGTAATGCCGCAACAGATGAAGACAAAAAAGTACGAGGCACTGCAGCTCAAGCCTTGCTAGAATTAGAAAAAGCCCGCCTTGCTGCTATCCCAGAAGAAGATAGATCACAAGATGAGTCAAGTGAATCTCGTAAAATCACGGTTTCTGTGCCATCATACATTGGCGAATTTGCCGCACGCATCTGGGGCCGTCATACCATGTATGAACTAGACCTTACCGATAAAAAAGAAGAGATTGCAAAGGCCTTCCAAGACCTTCCGGCTGTAAGCATGAATGAGCAAGAAGCCAAACTTGCCGCGTTTGCTCATAAAAACCCAAGCCTTCTTACACGCTTGAAGAAGCACATCTTTTTCTCTCACCCAATGATCCGCTTTTTACGCTCACAAATGATGGGAAGAAGTGACGTTATCCACCTACACACAAAAGATATCTTTAAACACCTAGAATCTACGAAAGGTGTGCACCTAAACTATGTTGTTTTAGACGATAAACTTGTTTTAGCACGCGTTGTCTCTACTGCCAATAGTGACGAGGCCTATAAAAACGCCGCCGACTGGGCACTCAGTAAACACGCGCTATTAGCGGGCCGCCAAAAAGCCTACTGCTCAGGTGAGCTCTGGTATGACGCCGCGGAAGAATGCTACAAGATTAATGGCGACTCAGGAACCTACACTCCAGACTCGGCACGTGTAACACTTGTAGTAGATCTCGCAAACAAAATCTTTAACACCGAAGGCAAAAAGAAAACCTTTAAAGTAGCAGGAGCATAATATGGCAACACCTTACGCTGACAACCTTAAATGGAATGTGTATCAAACAAATCCTGATTGGCACCAGAAAATGGCTAAGCCTGTACCAAAACCCTCTGATCGCCCAGTAGAACAAGCTGTACGCGAAGTCTTTACCCAAGCCTTTAAAGAGCCAGTTGTTCAAGGGGTGCAGTTTGTACGAGACTTAGCTCGCCTAGTAATCAAAGTGCCCATCCGCCTTATCCGCTCACAAAGCTGGCAAGCAAAAGAAAATGCTGTCATTAACGCAAAACTTGCTGGATATTCACTGGTGCGATTTGCCTTCGTACCTGTAAAGCTTATTTTTACCATTAGTGCTCTCTTTACCTCGACTTTTGACAAACGTGCTCATGATGTAACAACAGTTCTCAATGGAAGAGCCTCGCAGCTAGAAGCCCTCAAAGAAGAAGGCCTGAAAAATGCGACTAGTAAGTTGGAATATCTCTACTATAAGTCCTGGGTGTACACCATCAACCCAGAACTTTGTCGTTAAATTACCTTTGATTGCGACCTTATAGTCAAGTAGGTTTTAGAGTCCTTCAGGACGATTGAACGAAGCCCACCGTGACCGCAGGGAACGGTGGGAATATTGAAAATGGAACCCGGTTGAGGGCGATTGAATCAGGTGCCCATAAGGCGCTTTATTAACATCACCTGAGTTAAAATCTCATAATTTTAGACGACGCAGCCTTAATGCATTCCCAATCACAGAAACAGAACTTAAACTCATAGCAAGTGCTGCAATAATTGGATTGAGCAATAGTCCTGTAAAAGGATAAAGCAAGCCTGCTGCAATAGGAATTCCCAGCGCATTATAGATAAAAGCAAAAAAAAGATTTTGCCTGACGTTATTCATCATTGCTTGGCTTAAATGAATCGCTTTGACAATACCCATTAAATCTCCCTTCACTAAAGTTACACCTGCACTTTCCATTGCAACATCGGTTCCTGTTCCCATCGCAATTCCTACATCGGCAACGGCAAGAGCTGGGGAATCATTAATTCCATCGCCTGCCATAGCAACACATCCATCTTTTCCTTTAGCTTTTTGAACAAATTCTAACTTATAATCGGGAGTTACGCCTGCATGTACCTCATCAATGCCTAACTTTTTTGCAACCGATTGAGCAGTTTGTTCATTATCCCCAGAAAGCATCACAACTTTTTGTTCAAGTTTGTGTAGTTGGTTTATGGCGTCAAATGTTGAACTTTTTATAGGATCACTTACTGTAATTAAACCTACAGTTTGTCCATCTATGGCGACAAACATCACCGTTTGAGCTTGTTGTTGTAGCTCTTGAGCTTTTTGTTGAAGCGAACCAACACCTTGAATCCCCCTTTCTTGCAAAAAGTTAGGTTTTCCTACCATTACTTCATGATTTTCCACTTTTCCCAATACCCCACCACCTGTGATAGACTGGAAATTTTCTACTTTCGGCAGGTTAATGAACCGATCTTTGGCACCTTGGACAATAGACGCTGCAAGTGGATGCTCACTATTTTGCTCAAGAGCCCCCGCTAAACGGAGAATTTCATTTTCATGTACGCCCTCAGTTGCAATAATTTGTGTAAGTTTAGGTTTGCCTTCTGTTAGAGTACCTGTTTTATCAACAATGATCGTTTTAACTTTTTCTAGTTTTTCTAAGGCCTCGGCATTCTTAATCAAAACTCCAACTTCTGCACCCCTTCCCATGCCCACCATAATTGACATAGGTGTTGCAAGCCCAAGAGCGCAAGGACATGCAATAATCAAAACGGCTACTGCATTAATGAGGCCGTAAACAAAAGAAGGCTCAGGCCCAATTGATGCCCATACAATAAAAGTTAATATCGCTATAAAAACAACAACAGGAACGAAATATCCTGAGACTTTATCTGCCAAACCTTGAATTGGTGCTCTGCTTCTTTGTGCATCAGCAACCATTTGCACAATGCGAGATAAAAGCATTTCGCTACCAACTTTTTGGGCCTGCATTAAAAAGCTTCCTGTTTGATTGATTGTCCCACCAATAATAGCATTGCCAACTTCCTTTTCTACTGCAATAGGCTCCCCTGTAATCATAGACTCATCAATAGAACTTCTGCCTTCCGTAATTTTGCCATCTACAGGAATCTTATCTCCTGGACGAACACGTAAAATATCTCCAATCTTTACTTGGTCGATGGAGATTTCTTTTTCTTCTCCCTTTATAACAATTCTAGCAGATTTTGCAGCTCTTCCGAGTAATGCCTTAATGGCTTGACTCGTTTGGCTTCTTGCTTTAAGTTCCAAAACTTGGCCTAATAAAACTAATACTATGATAACAGCTGCTGTCTCAAAATAAAGAGGAACCATGCCTTGATGCAAAAAAGAAATAGGAAATATATGCGGAAAAAAGAAGGCAATCACGCTATAAAGGTAAGCAACCCCCACGCCTAAAGAAATCAAAGTGAACATATTGAGATGACGGTTGACAACCGAATACCAACCTCTTTCAAAAAAGGGCCACCCCGCCCATAAAATTACAGGTGTACTTAAAACAAATTGAAGCCAGCCAGATACTATCGGGGAAATAAATCTGTCCCAAGTAGAAATCATACTACTCATAGCTAAAAGAAAGACTGGAATAGAAAGTGCCGCTCCAACCAAAAACCTCAAACGCATGTCTCTATATTCAGAATCATCAACTTCCGCCTCGCTATTTTTAAGCTCTAATGTCATGCCGCATATTGGGCAGTTGCCTGGATGATCTTGTAGAATTTCAGGATGCATTGGACATGTATATTGCCCATTTAAAAAGCTCTTTTCTTCTTGAATAGCCGTAGATTGAATGTATTTTTCAGGGCTTTTTTTAAATTTTTCCTTGCAGCGCGCGCTACAAAAGAAATACAGTCTTTCTTTATATGTTAGGTTAAAATTTGATTGATTTGGATCAACAGTCATGCCACAAACAGTGTCTATTTGCTCTTCGATATTAACGAATTCAGTCATTTGCAATCCTGCATTGTACTTTCTTTAAAATATAAGAAAAATAATTGCGTATAAATATATACTCTAAATTCATTTTAAAAATGATGGCCAGAGATGGCCAATTCCAAACGTCAGGCTTCCTCCTAAAAATGCCGTAACATTCACGCAAATAAATAGCAGAAAAAGGCAAAGATAATACGCTACTTTTGTCTCAGAAAATTCCCTGAACATTGTTGTAGTTA
>JAJFUY010000006.1 GCA_021372185.1 Chlamydiales bacterium
AAGCTTTGAAAGGCGCTCAAAAAACTTATTTTTCTGGCGGATGCGCATTTCTGTTTTGATAAGCTCTTTTCTGAGGCCTGATGTCTTTGTAGCGTAGGTGTTAAGTAGGTTTAACTCGCGCTGCATGTCGCTATAGTCTGTGTAGTGATCGCGTAATGCATAGCATTCTATAGCAAATTCTACTTGTGGTAAGTCGTCTAAAATCTCTTGTAGCCTTTGAATTTCAGCTTCAATTGCCGCTACTGCTATTTCAATCTGTTCTGCTGCAAACGCGCTTTGTTCGTCGAAAATTTCTTTAAGTTTTCGCGCCTGGCGGCAAAGTTCACTATAGCGTGCCAATAGGTGTACAAGACTTGTAGGGTTGATATTTTCTTTAAAGAGGTCTAGGCATATTCTACGAGCATCCCAAAACTCTTTAAAGTGCGGCACACCTGTTTGTGCAAGTCTTTCTTCCATAAACTGAATGGCAATATCAAGTTTACGCTCTGGCTCATTCGTTGCTCGTAAAGCCTGAATAAACTGCTCAAAATCAGCTAAGCTTACTGGAGTTTGTGCTGGATGATCGTCTGGTGCCGGCGGATCTATTATATCATGATGTTCAACATCTGGCTCATGGGTATGTGTGGGGGTAGTAATTTCGTTCTCAATAGAATTTTCGTTTACTGGTAGATTTTCATGGCTCATAGATTTGACACTTTGATATATTGTATTAGGCTGCTAAGAATAGAAACTTTCTGGAATAAATACAAGTTTCTGAGTTATTTTCTGTACGAATACCAAACCCTGATGCAATTTAAAAAAAAGACAATGCAATGACAAAACGAATAACATTTGATGAAGGCCTAAGAGCTTTTAGATTTGCTCCCCTAGAAGAGTTGCAAGAACAGGCGCAAGCGGTGCGTTATGAAAAGCATCCGGATAAAGCCGTTACATTTGTGCTAGACTCTAACCCCAACTATACAAATATCTGCGATGCTGACTGCACATTTTGCGGCTTCTACCGAAAAAAATCTGCCAAAGATGCCTACAACAAAACTGTTGATGAAGTCATGCTGCATCTTGATTTTGCACGAAAAGCCGGCCTCACCACTGTTTTATTGCAGGGCGGCGTGCATGATCAAATAACAGTCGAATATTTAGTAAGCCTTGTCAAAGCAGCAAAAGAGCGCTATCCAGACATTCACCCCCACTTTTTTAGCGCTATCGAAATCTGGAATGCCGCCAAGGTAAGTAACATGACTGTAAAACAGGCGCTAGAAGCACTCTGGGATGCCGGACAAAGAACGCTGCCCGGCGGCGGCGCTGAAATACTTTCTGAGCGCGTGCGCCTCCAGATATCACCCAAAAAAATGACACCGGGTGGATGGATGGACGTGCATACCACAGCGCAAAAAATAGGCTTTAGAACCACTGCCACCATGATGTATGGCCACATCGAAGACCCAGAAGATATACTTATACACCTAGATTCTTTAAGAAAAGCCCAAGATCAATATGGCGGCTTTAGCTCATTTATCCCCTGGAGCTATAAGCGCGACAACACAGCGTTAAGAAGAAAAGTAAAAGGATGGGCTGGAACTGACAGCTACTTTCGCATCCTCGCCTTTGCCAGAATCTACCTCGACAACTTTGACCATGTAGCGGCCTCCTGGTTTAGTGAAGGCAAAGAAACCGGCATGAAGGCCCTCCAATACGGCGCCGACGACTTTGGCGGCATCTTAGTAGAAGAAAACGTCCACCGCGCCACCAACTTCATCAACAAAACCTACCACAACGGCGTGTTACAAATGATCCGCGAAGCCGGCTTCGAACCCCGCCAGCGCAACTCCTTCTACCAAGTAATCCGAACCTACGAAGGTGTCGATAGCGTCCCCGTATCATTTGAAGGCAGCATCAAAGAGGCGGACCAAGTCCCAATCCTAACCATGGTATAAAAAATTTCTTAGTCTTATTCTTGATCTTATTCTTATTCTGTATTTTCTCCCTCACCCAAAAAAACAGAATAAGAATAAGAATAAGAATAATAATAAGACAAGTCAGGACTAAAATTTTATTTACGGTTTTTCCAAGGTGGTATTCCGCTCAAAATCTTGCAAGATGATCTCGATAGCTTCTGCTTGGGAGTGTTCAGCAAGGTTTAGCCAGCGAAAGGCGGGCTCTTTTCTAAACCAGGTGAATTGCCGTTTGGCAAGGTGTCTCGAGGCGATTTTTAGTTGGCGCACATATTCTTGGTAGTCGGCAGGAGTCTGGGCCGTGTCTAAAAAATCTAGAGTTTGGCGATAGCCTATAGCCTGGCAAGCAGTGTGATTTTTTCTGATGCCGGCGCGATCTAAGGCTACTACCTCTTCTAGAAGGCCGTATGAGAGCATATCGTCGCAGCGCTTTTCTAGGCGTTGATAGAGAATTTCTCGCGGCCAGTGCAAAAACCAGGGGCGAAAATCAAAAAATGACTGCTGTTTTCTTGACTTCCATTCAAATGAACTTACTTTTCTGCCTGAAATTTCTATAATTTCTAGGGCTCTTAGTATCTTGTGGCGGTCATTTCGTGATATTGTGGCCGTATATTCTGGGTCAAATTTTGAAAGCTTATCAAAAAGCAGGTCTATTCCATAGCGCTCTTCTTCTTGCTGGAGGGTAGCTCTCACTTCAGGATCACATCCAGGACCGGCTGGTGGGCCATATAAAAGCGAATGAATATAAAAGCCAGTTCCGCCTACAATAATGGGTGTGCGGCCGCGCATCAAAATATCCCGGCAGGCTGCCATGGCCTCTTCATAATAGTCTTTTACGTTTAAGGGCTCGAGTATATCGCGAATGTCTATGAGATGATGAGGAACTCTTTCTTGCTCTTCTTTGGTAGCCTTTGCCGTACCAATATCCATACCCTTATAGACCTGCATAGAGTCTGATGAGACAATTTCTGCACCGAGTTTTTCTGCAAGTTCCAATGAAAGTGACGTTTTACCCGATCCCGTCGGTCCGGCTAAAATAATTACTTTTTTAGATGCGAATTCTGATTTTGCAATGAGCTTTTCTTGTACGCTGATGGCTACATTTTCATATACCCGGCGTAATTTAGATCGTGTCGGACAGCGTGTCGTTGTAGATTCGCAATTCATATTGATATTAAGTTACCTCAAAGCCTTCAATAAGCTCAAGCTTTTGAGATTTATTCATTTTTTTAATTTGGATTTCGCGCTTTGTGGCCTCTGAACGGTTGGGGTGAGCTTCTCTATACACTATTTTTTCAGGCTCAGAAAATCGAAAGAACCTTGCCCCCTTACCTCCACTGAGGTGAGCAGCAAATCGACGGTCTAAATCGGTAGTAATACCCGTATAGAACGTTCCTGACTTAGATTGGATAATATATACTTCCCACGACATACTCTAGACTTTATTCCTCATATGATAGAAAATCAATGGATGATTTTACCAAAAGATACAAATGGCTGCCCTTACCTGCAGCTGGCTCCCATGGAAGGCGTGGGTGATCGCACCTTCAGAAAAGCGATGGCCACTATTGGCGGGTTTGATGAGGCTGTGCGTGATTTTATGCGCGTGCCCTCTAATGCGCACGTAAAAAGCCTTGCAAAGGTGTATGAAAGTGATGAGCTTGCCCCCATTCCCCTCGCCTGCCAGCTTATGGGATCAGATCCAGAACTTATGGCAGATATGGCACGAGAAGTTGAAGCCCTTGGTGCCCACAGAATTGACTTAAACTGCGGCTGCCCATCTAATCGCGTAACAGGACGTGGTGCAGGATCTAGTCTTTTAAAAGAGCCAGATTTTTTACATGTTGTAGCCAAAGCTATGGTGCAGGCTGTAAACATTCCAGTAACCGTAAAAATGCGCTCAGGGTATGAAGACATCTCTCTTTTTGAAGAAAATCTCCTAGCCGCACAAGAAGCCGGCGCCACCTACATTACTCTACATCCCAGAACAAAAATAGATGGCTACGGCCCGCCTGCAAGGTGGGATCTTATTGCAAGAGCAAAAAGCCTCCTTAGTGTACCCCTTGTTGGTAATGGCGATATCCTAAACGTGCAAAATGCCCTCGACATGCTTGCCCAAACAAACTGCGATGCATTAATGATTGGGCGAGGAAGCGTTATTAACCCCTTTATCTTCCACGAAATACGTGCACACTTTTCCGGCAAACTCTTTACACCACAATGGGAATCAATGGCTGTCTTTTTACAAGAGTTTACAAAAAGTACAGAATCTGGCCTCACAACCCGCAACAAAATAAACAAACTCAAACAGCTTATGAGTTTTCTCTTTAAAAGAACCCCTGAACTTCAAGAAAAAAGGGACCTCATACTCACCTCTCAGCACACAAGTCCCGAATCTTTCATGGATTTTGCCGTACCCCTCTTGCAGCAATATTTTTAATCCATAGTTGAGGCTATGGTTACACCCTTTATGCGGTTCATAACGGCTTCAAGATCATCATCGCAAGTTGCAGAAAGATCTACAAATGCGCCAAAATGCGTGAGTCTTTTTTTAGATAATTCAAGAGAATCTCCTAAAAGGGCAGCACATGAATCAAGGCTTGCTTTTTTTGATTTTGAAACACTTTCAGGCTCGACAGTCTGCATAACAGCAGGAAACGTGATTGCATCACTCCATTTTGACAGATACTTCATACACAATTGTGATGGTATATTAGATGGTATCATTGCAAGATTGCAGCCACGCTCTACTCGGTTTGCCAGCTGTTTCATGGCCACATACTCTGATTCTCTTTCATGTGGTAAAGGCACATCGCACGCTAAGAGCCTGTTTTGACTTTTAGCAAAAATCTCTAACGCATCTTCAACAACTACACCTGTGTGGATATCTGAAAATTTGTGAGCCGGAGGGCCTTGAACAAAGAAAAATGAGTGAATACCAAGCTCATGCGCCCTCTTGGATATACTTTCTAATTGCTGCTTTTTCATTGTTCCTACAGTGTAGCGAACAATTATAGGCTTTTTGATCACTTCCTGAATTGCTGCCACATTATCTAGCGACTGATAATCTTTGGCATAGAGGACATATCCATCGGCTGCAAGCCTATCTTCTAGCACTGTTGCCCAACCGCCAAACCCAATCTCTTTGGGCATTACTCGTGGAAGCACAACACCCGCTACTACCTTTTTTCCATTCCAGAGAAAGTTCTGAACCATGTTTGGCGCTTGCTGTTGTATTTGGAATGAAGTTAACCGACTAATTGAACCTGACATTATTGAGACCTTTTGTAAATTAATTTTGACTTATTATTTGTAAATTAGGTATGTCTAGCATTTTAAGATACACTGTTAAAACCCTAAAATCAAGAGGTTGATTATGGAAAATGGAAGCCCCAATATGTTGGCTGTCATCACAATGGCAATAGTATATATGGCTATTGGCTGGGCATGGTATTCACCAAAAGTTTTTGGCGATAAAATAGTATGCGCTCATAAAAATGAAATGCAAAATGGTGATAAATCATGCGCTCTTTGCTGGAAAAGCTATGCAGCTGAATTTGTTCTTGCTTGCGTTATGGGCTATGTACTAGCAGACTTTGCTATAGCAATGGCACGTGACACATTTATGTCAGGAGCATCGCTTGGCTTCTGGGCATGGCTTGGATTTGTAGCTACAACTTTGTACTCAAAAGTACTTTGGGGCTCAGGTCCCATTGTGAACTTTTACATCTCATCAGGTTTTTACCTTGTTGTGATGTTGCTCATGGGCGGAGTGCTTGCCATCTGGAGATAAAAACAAATCTAACAGTTGCTATGCTGAATTCCTAGGGCCTTTCGGGTAATACTTGAAAGAAGCGAACACTCCGGTTTATAAAAGTTTAAACCAAAAACCAAAAACAGGAGGTTCGCAATGAGAAAGTATGACTATACAGGAAAAACGGTG
>JAJFUY010000010.1 GCA_021372185.1 Chlamydiales bacterium
CGGCACACAAATTTGTCTTTTTTTCAGGGAAATGTTCGATCATTAGAAAATAGAAAAACAAAAAAATAACAGGATAGCAGGATCTGGCAGGATAAATACAAAAGACACTATTTTCACTGTTTTGCATTATCCTGCTAGATCCTGCTATATCCTGCCAGATCCTGCTATGTGAATTCGTCAAGCATAAATAGCTTTCTCCGATTTTTCTAGTTCCATTTTTTGATTTGCTGTTCGCTTTAAAGGCCTATATTCATGGCCAACCTGCTATTCGTGGTCATACCCGTAGGTATGCGCACAAGCTACTTAATCGAACACTAAAAAATGGGCGCTCTAAACTGTTAAACGTGATGCATTTTTATGCTCACAAGGATCGTGCACAGAGTCGCCCTAACTTACAAATCTTTCTTTTGGAACTTACTTTTTCTTACCTTTTAATTATCGTTCACTTTCTTAGGCTTCTAGCCTTACAGAACTATTCACAACCTCTCTGGGAGGCTGAGCATGAGACATTGCGCCGGCAATGGATCATGCTATGGTTGCCATCTCAAGCATGTATCTTTCATTATCTTTTTCATCTGTTATAACACGATAGAGCTCTCCAGTTCTAAAACATGAACGTATTCGTCCTATAAGCCTTCTTGCGATCCCGATGATAGCCTTTCGTTTTCCAACTCTCGCAGCAAGGCGTGTAAAAATTGCGCCTAAAGAAATATCTAAAGTAATCGCCTTCCAGGCTGCCTGAACTAGTATTTTCCTCAAAATTGGCTTACCTTTCCTGGTAATATGCCCTTGTCGCACATGATCTCCTGATGAGTGTTCACACGGGGTAAGTCCCATATAGCTAAATAATTTTCGTTCATTGCTAAACTGAAGCGTGTCTTCAAGTTCGTTCGCTAGAACTCGTGCTGAGGTAACGCCAATTCCAGGTACGCTAGTGTATATTCCCTCTAAGGTTTTATCTTCTTCAGCCTGTGACGCCATTTCCTCTTGGATCTCTTTGACTTTGACATTCAAATGCAACCATAGGTTCATATATTGATCTAAAGCAAATTTAAGTCCTTTTGGCAGGATCATGTCTTTTAATTCTTTAATCCATGACACAGAAATCAATTGTTTACTATCAGCAGCAATCATACCATGCTGATGCAGCAATGCCTTTATCTGGCAAGCTACACGTGATCTTTGACCTACAAAAGTGTCTCTGAGTCGTGTTACAGCTCTTTTATCTTCCCGTTCAGGTGTTGGGATATGTATTCCTTTGAGTCTGCCTTCATAAAGGTGGGTTGCTATTTTTAATGAATCTTTTTTGTCTGTTTTAACTCGATTTCCAGCGGCAACTTCCATGCTAGCTGCATCTACGATTATGTTTTCAATGCCTGCAGCTTCAAGAGTACGATGTAAGTGAAACCCACAAAATCCAGCTTCATAAGCACTTTTGATCTTGGCCCCCACAAAATACTTCTGGGTATATGCTATCAGCGTGTCTGGATTAGCCTTAAGTGTATCTCGTTTAATAACAACCCCATCACAAATTGCAGTGACGGCATACGTTTTTTTATGAACATCCATTCCTAAAAACACCGTTTTTCCTGTATAGTCATACTTTCTCATTGCGAACCTCCTGTTTTTTGGTTTTTGGTTTAAACTTTTATAAACCGGAGTGTTCGCTTCTTTCAAGCATTACCTGAAAGGCCTTAGGAATTCAGCATAGCAACTGTTAATTTTTTGTATTTTTTAAAATGCTACATAAATTAGTAGTTCGTACTGGTAAAATAATGACAAAAGCCTGTTAAATGAAAGTGGTTTACTTTTATGTGGGTTTGTTGTATATTTTTGATTTAATTTTGAGGTAATATGGGTTCAATTTCATCTATAAATACTTTTAGTAATTGTGTCCATTTTTCAGGCACTGATAACCAAACACAGCTTCTTTGCATCTTGAAGGGTGAAACTTCATCATTTAGAATCACTACAGGCAAAATTCGCTTTGTGGACTCCAGCTTTAAAGAACAAGTTGATACTATTTACCAAAAAGCCAAAGAAGACCAGTTACGAGAACTATGCGCCCTCTTAGTTACACAGCTGTCTCAAGGCCGCGTAATCGTTGAAGTGAAAAACGCAGATGGCAAAGCTGTAGCCATTACTAGCTCTCACCTCTCATGCAACAAGAACCTGGCCAAATATGAAGGTCGTATTGAACAGATAGATGACGCTCAGTTTAAAGCCATCGCTGACTCGTTTAAATTGAGCCTTGAGGCAACACTTGCCCAAACAGTGCTCTTTAATAAAGAACTCAGTAAGCCAGAAGCGCATGCTGAAATGGCTAAGAAAAAAGAAGAGCGCAAATTTGTTATACAGCCAGCAGTTCGTCGCACTATTGCCACATATGTTAAAGAGCTTGTATTTTCACTCCTTGCAAGGCCCGCTATCAAGAAAATGCTGGCTAAATTTGCAGAAAATAACTTGGAAGAGAGCCGCCGCTCAGAAGATCATCAAAGAAAAGAGCGCCGTAAGCAAAAATCAAGACGTTCTCAAGAGCGCCTATCTGATGCCATTAAAAGAGATATTGCCCTCCAAGAAGTAAAATTTGCTCAAAATAAATTTAACAAATAATTATTTTATTGATAGTATGGGGAAAGTGAGTCAAAAGTTACATTTTGAGGTTTTCCCCTATGTCAATCGCCCCTACCGAATATTCTTCCAGTACTGAAACTGATATTAAATATATTGAAAGTCTCTTAAACGGCATTGACACTAAGGCTATGAATAAGAAGTTTGTCCAGTTAGGGCAGCATCGCACCAATAAAATCAAATTTAACACGGCTGAAACTGGCTCTAATGCTACTGTTACCATTCGCCTTACGCACGAGCAGCAAGAAGTCTGGATAAATCTCATTAATAACGTTATCCAAAGTGATGGCGCTGATTTAGCTGATGTAAAACAAAAAGCTAACGATAATTTTGCCGCGGCCTTCAAAGATGGCAACGTAGTTATAGAAGTAAAAGAAAATGGTAAACGAACTGCTTTTGCCTCAGAGCAGACTGCAAACGAACTACGCGCCGGAAAATTGCTCCTCACAAAAAAAGATGGAACTACCAAGAATTACGACTCTGTAAAGACTATGGAGCATAAAGACTTTGATGCCATAGTAAGTAAGTTTATCCAGTCTATACAGGTAAATGCAGACCCAACAGCTGTCTTATCAAGTGATCATATTGCCGCAAAGCATGAAGAAAACCCTGTAATGAGCTCATCTCATATTTCCCCCACACAGGTAGCCGTGAAGACAGGTTCTAAAGCAGCCGTTACAGTGCCGGTAGCATCTAGTACCCCCGCAAAGGCAAAGACAAAAGCAAAAGAAGCACTAGACACTCAAGAGCGCGACATAGAAACCGCCCGACTCAAAGATGACGAAAAGCGTAAGAACGAACAGAAAATCCTAAGAGAAGAACAAAAGATCAAAGAAGATGAAGAAAAAACACAAGCCAAGATAACTGATCAAGAGACTGCAGAAGCTAAAAGCGTAGAGAAGATTGTCCAAACTGAAAAAGAAGAGGCCAACACTGTAGACGCTATAGTGGACGAGGAGGAAAACTCCGAGGGCGTGACTTGATAAGTCCAAACAGGCCCTTTATAAGAGACGTGAGTCCCCTGTAGATAAGCACTCCAAAGCCTAAGCCAACTACTGCATATATGAGGGATTCTACGGTAAGTGAAATACCTGGTGTAAAATCTGATACTGTATCCCACAACACAGCTGAATCTATGTTCTTAATAAACACAAGCGGCCTGGACCATACTGTAGCGTGCTGAAGTGAAGAGTAGGCCTGGTTTAAATCTTCGTAGCGCGTCTGCATTGCCTGCATAATTTGGCCTTGATGAACAAAATCAAGATCTTGCTGGCCCAAGAACTTGGCAATATATTCCTGAAGGGTTTTGTTAGTAAGGCTAGCTGCATGCTGCATCATATTAATCTGGCGGCGAGACTCTGCAAGATGCCCTGAGAGCATTGTAGAGTACTGGTTCATCAGTAAAGGAACCTGGCAGAAAATAAAAGCGCCTCCAACGGCAAACAAACGATCTATAGTCTTATTCACAAGGCCCCACATATGTACACTCCGCATGCTTTTGGTGCATTAGTAATGATTTACGAAAATTAGTCAAGCAAGTTATCTATCAAGTAGCGAAAAAAGGAATACCAGATGAAAAAAATGCTCTTATCACTTCTACTTTTGGCCTCAAGCTTATCAGCGGATTCATCTATTTATGATATTACCGCAAAAACATTAGAAGGGCAATCATTTCCATTGTCAGCCTTTCGTGGGCGCGTTTTGATGATTGTAAATACAGCAAGTAATGACCGTAACTCTGATCAAATGAACATGCTAGAAGAGCTCTACCAAAAATATAACGAGCGCGGATTTGAAATACTGGCTTTTCCCTCTAATGATTTTTTCACTGAAGAATCTGGCACAAATGCCGAAGTTCGTGCTGCTTACCTAGAAAAATTCCTCGTCACATTTCCGATACTTGCACCAGTGCATGTCTCTGGCCCCAACAAAAGCCCAATCTACACCTTCCTCACAAGCAGCAAAACAGACCCAAACTTTGGCTGGGAAGTAGACTGGAGCTTCACCAAGTTCTTAGTAGACAGAAGCGGCAACGTGGTAAATCGGTTTAGTACCACCACTCTCCCCACTGATCCTCGTGTTGTAGAGGCTATCCAAAAAGCTCTAGCTGAATAACCCCTTCATATTTGTTTTAAGAGTCCTTTTAGGACGACTGAACGAAGCCCACCGTAACCGCAGGGAACGGTGGGAAAAGGCAATAATTTTCCTGGAGCCCGGCGGAGGGCGATTGAATCTCGTGATTTAATCGCCCTCAGCCGGGCTCTATTGTTTGTAATTTGTTACCCACCGTTCCCTTCGGTCACTGTGGGCTTCGCTCAGTTGCCCTGAACGGGCTCTCGGACAAAAACTTCTTTCCTGGGTGATTTATTGCTTAAGGCTTGAGAGGACTTCCTGAACAGTCTTCCCTTGATTTGCTTTGAAAAAGGTAGTGAGGGGTTCTACCTTCTCTTGACTATCGGCATGGACAATCAACTGAAGGTTGGGCACAAGGCTTGCCGCGAGGCACTGTAGGGCCATTTTTGTGTTAGGTTCTATCAGTTTAGTGTGGATGGTGTATTTTTTGGTTTGCACGTAGCCTTGGAAGGCTGTGTAGAATGAGAGGAGGATAAATTCGTAGTAGAGCATCATCACGCCTGGGGTTGGATTTTGCCAGTCTGGAACTGTGATGAGCTCGCCCTCAAAACCTGATGTTGAAAAGATCTTAGGGAAGACATCTTGCGCTACTATTTCTGGCCGCACCCCAAATATCTGAGGCTGAAAGAGAATGCCAAATAATGCCTTTTCTAACTTTGTCTGCACTAAGGTATCACACAAAACAAAGCCTGCATTTTCATCTTCATACCCGCCAATCTTCACTTGGGGCATAGTTGCCTGAAAGGTAAGCTGTAACAAATTCTGTACAGCTGTAATCTCTGGTGTTATCATCTGAATGCAGAAGTTTTTTAGATCTGAATTTGCCTTTACCTTCACTACAGACACCTGTGAGGGCTGTGCAAGTGTTAACACACTTTCTTGCTGAGTGGGAGGAGTCGTCACAACATCTGCCAACATGGGCGTCTGATAACTAGAAAATAAAAAAATCAGCGTTGAGATGATTACTTTTTTTACGTTGATGATTTTCACTTTTAAGGCATCCTCGTTAAAAGTTTTCGCGCTATTTCCTCACCTGATGGCAATATTTCTTTTAAACCCGCAGCATCAAGTTTTTGTAAGATGCCTCCGTTTGTGCCAAAACTTGCTAAAAAATTCCAGCAGGCGGTTTGGGTAGCTTCGTCTTTTTCTTTAAGCACTTCGATAAATGGTTCAATCCACTCATCAGTACAAAGAAATTTAAGGGCAATATGCGGTTCTGCATAATCATCAATATCAAGGCCCTTCATGCTCTCTACAGCTTTTTGGGCCGATAATCCCGGCACGTTTTCCCCAGTTGCTTGCGGATGCCACTGCGGGATTTTCTGAGGTTCATCAGGCTCATGGGGCATTGGAGGCTCTGTTCCACTAATATTAATTGGCATAGGACCTCGTTTTCTTCCTTTTTTACAGATTACAGAATTTAGGGCAAAAAGTTCTTGAATAAAACATGCATTTATCAAATGGTGCGAATTTAAAGAGGAGGGAAAAAACATGTCATCTTTCAAAGTACCTTCTGGTTTAGAGCTTCTAAGACACAAAGCTCTAAGCGTCTTTTGGTTTTATACAGACAAACAAAAACAGGCATTTTGGAAAAAGCAGATCGCGGCCTCTGGGTTTGACATCCGGCACCTTGAGAATAAAGCTGTTTCTTGGCAGAGTGTGTTTTATGAGCAGCTATTTCTTCATAACTATAAAGCATCAGATAAGCATTTTTGGCAAAAACATGGTGTACACGTACGAAGGCTTGAGATTTCAGCAATCAGCGTGCAAGAGTTTGAAAGCCTCCTCAAGTGCTTTCCGAATATTGAGCATCTAATACTAACAAAATGCAATACGCTACTGTTACATGAAACATCCCTGCAAGCACAAAAAAATCTACAGACGCTAGAAATTCACGACACTCACCTTCTTACTGATAAATCATTTGCCAGCATACCCTTACAAATCAAAAAGCTTGTGATACACTCTGCAAGAAGCATTAGCGATGGCTTTTTTGATCAACTCGCTCACCTTTCACACTTAGAATTTTTAAGCTTAATAAACTACCATAGCCTTACGCTGCATCAGCTCTCAAAGCTTCCTCAAAACCTGTTAGGACTTGATATTAGTGGGTCAGGAAATGCCATCAAGCCAGATCTCTGTTTTTATCTACCTCGCACGATTCTATCACTTTCTATGAAGCGCTGGGACCACTTTGGAGATACTGAACTTGCATTGCTACCCCCTAAACTCCAATATCTTGATATTGAAGGGTGGGATGTAACAGCAGACGGCATGAAGCACTTGGCTCACATGCCACTATCAGCGCTGTACATGGCAAGAATTAGCTGTACAGATTTTTATACAGCACTGCAATTTTTACCTAGAACTCTAAAAAAGCTGTCACTTTCTCAAAATCACC
>JAJFUY010000017.1 GCA_021372185.1 Chlamydiales bacterium
GCTGCCAGTAGCAAGAGCGCCAGTTACTCAAATTATCCCACAAGATGGTCTTGAAGGGCAGATATGGAACCTTTGGAGCGAGCTTTTAGGCCACAGCCACTTTGGATTTGATGATAACTTCTTTGATGTTGGCGGCAACAGCTTAAAGGCCCTTAAGATGATCCATGCTCTCAAAGTACGATTGGCAAAAGTCTGCAGCTTTTCTACGCTTATGGAATATCCAACTATTAGTGCTCTTACACAACAGGTAACTGATTACTCAGCATCATCTAATGCTTGTGTAACAGATAAAACACGGCTTTCTAGCATTGAAAGACGTATATGGATGGATTGTCAAAATCCTCAAAGCTCTAAAGCCTACAATATCTTATCAGCATTTGAAGTTCAAATTCCTCTTAACATCCAGAAATTAGAAAAACTCGTTCAAGGGATGGTTGATGATTACCCTATTTTACGAACTGGGTTTGTCTCTGAGAAGAACGAAATTGTACGAAAAGTGTATAGTCCCGATGATTTATCCAGCTATTTCTCTCACATTACATCGGATAGTGAAGAAAGCTTGATAGAAAAAGAGGCTCAGTTCTTATTTGACCTTGAAAAAGGCCCGCTCTTTAGACTTACCATTCTTGAACGGTCCGATGAAAAGTGTTTTGTGCTCTTTAACATCCATCACATCATCGCCGATGCTGATACGCTTGTACTCTTTTTTACTGAGCTATTCTCAAGGTATTTGGGTATATCTGAGGAACAGTCATCTCAAACAGAAGCGTTTGAGATAGAGCAAAAAGAGACAAGTGGCCAATTTTGGCAGCGGTATCTTGCCAACATTCCTTTGTCGCCATTGAATTTGCCATATGATCTAGAGGGTAAAACAACATATCAGGGCTCTAGCACGTCGATTCTCTTGCCGCCTCAAAAAGCGTCATTTACTGTATATTGCTTAGCACTTTTTATCACGTTGTACAAGTTAACAGGTCGAGAAGATATTGTAGTGGGCTTTCCTGTAAGTTTAAGAGACCATGCTGAGCTTGAACATCAGCTTGGGTGTTTTTTAAATACCCTACCATTACATTTTGCTTTTAAGGCAAGTGACACTGTCCAAACACTGATGGATAACCTCAAGCAAAATATATTAGAGGTCCTTGAGCATAAAGACTTTTCTGAGGCATCAAGGCCGGGCAAGATGTATTCTGTTATGATTGACATGCTGCATGAAGAGCATTTGAAAGTGCCTCAGGTACTCCAAGAGCTCAATATCATGCCTCGTAAGATCCGATCTCGTTACACAAAGACAGATTTAATTTTCTACATACACGAAAAGTCTGAAGCAAGCCAGCTTGTGATTGAATATAGTATTGATCGATTTTGCGAAGACACAGTCCAGTACATTGCGCAAACATTTGTAGATATTTTACACAACATGATGGAGAATTTGGGCACTTCCATCGAAGATGTTGTGAATATTGAGTCTCTAGAATTTGGGGCATTATAATAGGAATAGAATATGCATAAAACTGTAGAAACATCGCCTCACCAGCAAAAAATGTGGTTTGTAGATAAGTTTGAAGATGGATACATCTATCCACACGCACCTATCTATCATAATATTCCGCTTCTCTTCAGGATTTCTGGAGCATTTGACCTTGATCACTGGCAAAAAACACTCTATTCTGTCTTATCAAGTCACTCAATTTTTACGACGAAATTTGAATCAAAAAATGACGTGCCATTTCAGTGTATTGGTGATGCGCTCACATTTGACTACTCTGCAAGAAAGATGATAAATGCCACAGAGGCAAATGTTTTGGATGAGCTAAAGCGTGAGCGTAATCGTCCTTTTGCATTTGAAGCCAACTTCTTGGTACGAGCCTGTACGATTAGCACATCCTCAGAATCTCACTACTGCCAGCTGGTGTTTCACCACGCAGTATGTGATAGAAGAACACTTTCTTTAGTCTATCGTGAACTGATCACGGCCTATCAACAGCCATCACTACTACGGGCTTCTCAAGCGCTTGAATTTTCTCAGTTTTCTCATTGGCAAAATACTATCCACGCTGAAACAGAAAAGAAAATGGTGACATACTGGAGACGTAAGCTTACAAATTCTCCTCCTCGGCTGCTATTGCCCACACAAAAGCCTCGCCCACTTATTCATATCTATGAAGATGCAACTGAGTGTACTGTACTTGGAAATGACCTTTCAAAAACCATTCAAGAACACTGCCAGCAACTTGGGGTAAGTACCGAGGCATTCTTCTTAACTGTCTATAAATTTGTGTTAAGCAAGTATACGGCACAAAAAGAGATTGT
>JAJFUY010000038.1 GCA_021372185.1 Chlamydiales bacterium
TAAAAATAAACACCGCAGAGAGAGCGGCAGAGAGCGCAGAGGAAATACATAATTTAAGTGAAACTAATTTAATATTGGAAGGCTGAGACATGGTAACATGTGGATGTCAAATATCTTTTTTTAACTCTGCGCTCTCTGTATTTTCTCTGCGGTGAATATTTTTTCACTCAGCTTAAGGAGTTTTTGAGCGAATTTGGATGGTTTTGGCTTTGAAGAGTGAGGTCTCTTTTACCACAATCTCAAAGGGCTCGATGTAGATGATATCTTGCAGGTGAGGGTGTCGGCCTAAGGTTTTTTCGATGAGTTCGGCAAAAGTTTTACAGCCTTCTGCATCAATATCAGCGTCGTAACTTGTGTTGAAATCAGAAATTTGCGTGTCGGCGCTTATGGTTTTTTCTAAATACATTAAATCAGAGGGCTCTTCTCTAATTGATTCTGAGCCAAAGACTTCATCTATAAGATCATCTAAAAAGATAACGCCGATTGCCACACCTTTTGCATCTATCACCACGGCGCCACTTTCATATTCATCCTGCAGTTTGCGGATCACTTCTAATGCTGAAAGGTCTTGAGGGATAAACACAGCGGTTTTAGTACACTCACTTAATCGCTTGTTTGGGCTAGCATTCAATAGTTCTTGGATATAGACGAGCCCAATAATTTTTGTCTTAGACTTATGGTAGACAGGAAAAAATGGCTGTGGTGTTTTTTTGACAATCTCACGAAGCTCTAGCACGGTTGTATTGCCTGACAAGCACATCACTTGCGAGTCTACTTTTTGCATAATTTGGTAGGCCTGCATGCTACGTAGGTCAAGGATATTGCCGATAAAGTCATTTTCTGGTGTGTCTTGTTCTCCTAAATACCCGCCTTGATGTTCTTCTAGAAGCTTTTGGAGCTCATCTCGGCTTAAATATGGGGCGTGGTGCTGTTTGTCAGAAGATTTAAAGAAAAATGAAAAGACTGAAATGATTGGCTTTAAGATCATCGCACTTGCATATAAGAGGGGAATGCCAAGGCGGCTTGTATGATCAGGATAGAGCCTTGCTGCAAACATAGGGATAATTTCGCCAAAGATCAAAAGAAAGGGGATTTCAGCAAAAGGTGCCAGGTTTGGATCTAATCCCCAAGCAACAAATAAGCAGCGAGAGCTCTCTGAGCTTATCATCATAGCTACATTCACACCCACAAGTGTGGTGCTAAAAAGTAGCTGTGGAGACTCTAATAGGCTCTGGAGCCAAATGGCAGTGCGTTTGTTTTGTGATACTGCATAATCAAGGCGGAGCTTATTACACGATATACAGGCCATCTCTTGCATAGAATAAAACGAGAGCACCATAGTCCAAAAGAGGGTAGCCAATAGCCAGTAGGTAATTTCTGTCATGTGGTCTCTCGCATCTGTATGTGCACCTTGTTTACCTTTTTATTGTCGCTAGAGAGTATTCTAAAGGTAAGGTTTTCTTCATCAAAGGTAGATCCAACAGCTGGTATTGTGCCAAGCTTTTCTGTAACATATCCCCCTATAGTCACCATATGGTGCTCACTTGGTAATTTTACATGAAATAGCTCTCGTACATCATCTAAAGACATGATTCCGCGAGCGACAATAGTGCTATTTGATAGGCGCTCAAAATCTGGTTTTTCATTTTCTCTTGGGGTATCTGACACTATAAGTTCAGATAATAGATCCTGCTCTGTAATCATGCCGCAGATAGTGCCATATTCATCTACAACCCATGCAGAATCTGTATATTTGCCTCTAAGCTGCTGGAGGAGTATGCCTGCACTGATTGTCTCTGGCACAAAGAAGGCTTTACGCATAATTTGGCGTAAATCTTTACCTGCATGTATGCTATCTCGTTTGATAAAAAAATCGCGCGCACGTATTACTCCCAGCATTTTTTCTTGCGGCATTTCAAATAGTGCTACTTCTGAGAGCATCTCTTCAGAAAAAAGGTGGATGAGTTTAGATAATGGCTCTTCAATATTATAGATGGGCATATCGCTACGAGTGCGCATGATCTCATTTACTTGCTTATTTTCTAGGCTTAAAATGCTGTAGATAAGCTCGGCTTCATCTTTATGCAAAATGCCTTTACCCTCAGAGCTTTGTAAAATATGCTGTAATTCATCTTTAGATAAAGCAGGTTCAGCTTTTAAAAAGAAGAAAAATAGCCTAGAGAGCATGAACGCCACGCGCGTGATGATAGTACGAAGGGGAGTGATAATCCACTCTAGCCATTCTATTACTGGCGCAAAAGTCAGTGCCAGCTTTTCATTATGAATAAGGCCCAGATACTTAGGGATAAGCTCACCTACAAAGAGCACAAGTACGAGCGGCACACCAACACGAAGCACCCAGCCGCCAGACGCTGCAAAGAGATCAGAGGTTGCGTTTTGCAGCAGTACGTTTGCCATGGTGTTATACATAAATATCGTGACAAGCAGGCTCTTTGAGCGAGATAATATGCGCGCAACTTGCTGCATGCGGGCATTTTTTTGATTTCTAAAGCTTCTTATTTTAGAGGCAGGAAGTGAAAAAAAAGCCACTTCACTACATGAAAAAAATGCAGAGGCTAATGTCAGTAAAAGTATGGCTGCAAGTTGAAGGTAGATGATCATCATAATGATGAATCTTCTTTATAATATACTTTGGTATAGCCTTCTGGAACCATACCGAGGACTCTGATAAGGGTAAGTTCTATCCAGGCAGGATCTTTAAAGCTTTCTTGCTGCAAAGCTAAATACTGCCCGTTATATGATGCCTCGAGAAGCTTAGCCTCGAGGCTTGCAATTTCTTTATCAAGGCTTGAGATATCGCGCTCAAGCTTCATAGAAGCCTGTTCATACATGCCAAAGCACACAATAGCAAAGGCCCACACCCACCATGACTTGATAAAGAGCTTATTTCGCATAGGTTATACCGACGGGCCTACAATACCAACTTGGTTCATGTACTTGCCTTTACGGTCGGCGTATGATGTTTCGCACTCTTCACCTTCAAAGAAGATAACTTGGGCAATGCCTTCGTTAGCATAAATCTTAGCTGGAAGGGGAGTGGTGTTAGAAATTTCAATCGTTACAAAACCTTCCCAGCCTGGTTCAAAGGGCGTTACGTTTACAATAATACCACAGCGAGCATA
>JAJFUY010000075.1 GCA_021372185.1 Chlamydiales bacterium
GGCATCTTTGCTCCTGATACCATAAGCAAGATGCTCAGTGGTTTTAGCAGCGAAGATGTAGGCGCAGTATGTGGCAACGATGCTCCCATTAATGTTACTAATCTTCAGACAAAACTGGCGAACTTGCTCACTCACGTAGGCACAGGCTTTGTGCGTAGAGCACTGTCTACTATTGATTGCCTTCCTGTCGTATCTGGCAATATAGGTGCCTTCCGATATAGCACTCTTGAAAAGACTGGTCCCTTCTTAGAGGGATTTATAGGCGAAGACATAGAATTGACCTGGCGTGTGCACAAGGCAGGTTACAAAGTAGTGTTTCAACCTTGGGCCATAGTGTATGCAGAAGTACCCTCAACTATCAAGGGCCTATGGAAGCAGCGCGTGCGATGGTCGCGTGGGCTACTTAAGACCGCTTATATTCACCGAGATATGTTATTCAATCCTAGGTATGGCCTTTTTGCCTTTTATTTGCCGATTAACTTAGCATCAATGCTTATCATACCTTTGCTACAGTTGATATCAATCATACTGCTGCCAATCTTGCTATTTCTCAACATCAGTCCCATCCCTTTGGGCTGGATGAGCATCATTAGTTGGCTTGGTCTGGGCTTTGCCTTTTTTGCATCATTATTCGCTATCGCCCTTGACCGAGCTTTTGTCGATTTAAAATACCTCTACGTGATACCGTTATGGGTACCATATTCCTTAATGATGGATGCAGTAATGCTATGGGCGATCATCCTTGAGATGCGTGGAGAGGAGGCCAAATGGAACAAGCTAGATCGAACCGGCATTGTAAGCCGCAGAGAGATTCCAAAGCAATAATATGCAGTATAGCCTGTTGTTTTATGTAATACTATTCCTCTTATAATCAACATATGGCATCTTGCCTCTGCTTCGCCTTTGCTGGCGGTCAAAGTAGATTTTCCCTCCCTAGAAAACAGTTGAAAGGAGATAACTACTTTGGAGGTAAATATAAAATCCACCGGTGTCAATACCGTAGCCTTCGGCGCTGGTCGGTTGGATTGGAACTATTTTAAATGAGAGAACCATGAAAATTACTGGTCAAAGGATATACAGGATACAGGTATCGATTTTTTGGCGGAAGATTCGAAGCGCTACAGGCATCGATTTTTTGACGGAAGATTCGAAGCGTTTTAGTAAGTGGGCAAATGTAGATATCATCGTAGATTTATATGCACCAAGCTACATCAGAGAGCATCCAAAATCTTCAGCTATCTCATGGTTGGGTGAACCTAGTGCATTGAGTCCAAAGTATGTTCACAAAACTTAACTTTTTAATAGGTCCGAAGATCACGGATTTTTCCAGGAAATAAGGAATTAATTTTAGAATCGATGCACTAGTGTCGAGTCAACAGCAGAATGTCGTATAAAATCGATTGCAATTATTCGGAATCGTTGAATCCTTGAGGATTGACTCGACACTAGTGTTGTGGAAATTTAATTATAGAGCATAATCTTTGATAGCTTTTCATCAAAAGATAGCGATTCAGAGCTAACATGTAACCAATAACTAAATTTTCAAAACACTAGATTTTGGAACTGAGTCTAAGAAACATTTATTAGAATCATATTTGGTTCAGTTGCAAAAAATTCATAAGAAAATGCAATAGGAGCTCATCCCAAAACCAGTTTTAAAATGACCCGGATAAACAAAACCAGTAAAAAATAGGGCGTTTCTCTAAATAAAAGAGAAAAACTGCTGGCAAAAGAAAAATGAAGAAGAATTTAGAGGATAATTTCGATATCCAGTTCTTCTGCAAGCTCTTTATACCTGTTTCGGATGGTAACTTCCGTAACCCCGGCCACATCCGCAACTTCTCGCTGAGTCCTCCGCTC
>JAJFUY010000099.1 GCA_021372185.1 Chlamydiales bacterium
CGCACGCATGGCGTGCCATCGCTAGTTACATCTGTTGACCATGTGCCAACGTATATATTACCCTTTGCAGCAAGTTCACACGTATTGTCAGGGGCAAAATAAATCATGTATAAATTTTTGCCGAAGGGTGTAGAGCCAACAACAGTGTTTCCTACAATAGCATTCTCAAAAGCAGTCTTGTCTAAAAGAGTGTAGCGTACATCGACAGCATTTTGCGGCACAGCCTGGCAAGTAGCTGTAAGCGTAAGCAATAAAATAAATAAACGCATAACCATTAGAGAACCTCAAAAATCAAAAGGATAAAACTTTGCGCTATTTTCGTACAAATCGGGTTTTATTTGCTATAAATCGGACGGAGTGAAGTTCGCCAGTTTCGAGGGCTTTTAGCATGGCTTCATAGCCTTCTATGTGAGCATCTAGTTCATGTTCTTCAAAATATTGAAGGTGTGTGGAGCGCATAGAAGGGTCTTTTAGGCGAGCGATAAGCTCTCGAGTCCATTTTTGGCACTCTGTATCATCGTCTCGGACTGAGAGAAGTTGAAAATGTTGTTTTTGAAGCTCTTTTATATACCCTGCTTTGCTTTCTGGGTACATGTTGAGGTCTTCAAGTTCATTCAGGCGTGTGATCTGTTCACCCCAGACTCGAGCTTCAGAGCTAAGTGCATCACTTATCACAAGTAGTCCATCAGGTTTTAGGGTGCGGTGGCATTCACTTAAGATATCGCTTTTGTCTTCAACATGTGTTAGCACGCCTTTGCTGCAGATAATATCAAAGCTGTTATCAGCAAACGGCCATTTGCTGCCAGTGGATTTCACAAAGTTGATTGTGCTTTTGTACGCTTCAGGCATGCGTCTTTTGGCCTCTTCTACCATCCAGCTGTTAATTTCAAGGCCCGTGACAGAGCAGTTGTAGTGCTTGGCAATATAAAAGGCAACACCGCCAAGGCCGGAGCCTATGTCTAAAACTTTTTTGCCTTGCATGTCCACAGTGTCAAACAGGTGCTTAATAGCTTCATGGCCACCTTCTGACATCATATCTTTGCCATAGGCAGCCTCAAGCTGCTGGCAGTATTTGGGGGAGTATACTTCTTCTAAGTTCATAGCTTGAAACTATAAAACATGGAATTATTAAAGTCGAGAATCGCTCGAGCCTGATCTAAGTATTTAACTCTTGTAGCATGATTTTTTACATTCATAAATTGCCAATATATTAGACACTAGATGAATTAATATTCATTTAGGTATAAGTATGGCTGTGTGTATGTATTTAAATGATTTTCCTTTTGAGCCAATCGAAGGTAGAAAAGTTGTCAATCCATCATATAAAGCTAAAGGTAATAGTGGGGGCTCTCAAATTCTGGCGATGGTCCGATCACTGGATTGTCTAAAGATGTTCTCATTTTACTTTTTCAAAGACTTGAGTTAAGTGAACTTGCCTGCATGAGTGTGTCGTGTAAAGTTAATGAGAAGGAAGTCTGCAAGAAACTAGAGCCTTTTTATTCAAGACGGCCTAGGCCTTTTTGGCGGCTTTTTTCGAACATGTATTTAAAGAGTGAGATGGCGCCACCTAAAAAGACTACATTGAGGCCAAGGCTTGTTAAAAAGTAGCTCATAGGGAACGTGCCATGATGCAAAATGATGCGCATTCCCTCAAAAATATAGGTGGTGGGTAAGCACCAGCTTATATTTTGTGCCCAATTGGGGAGGGTAGATACGGGGTAGAAGACCGCACTAAAAGGCGCAAATAGGCCCCCAACCATCCAGGCAAACATTTCTACTCCATGGCCCCAGTATATGATGGCACTTGATGCCAAAAAGCCAATGGACCAGCCAAAGACAAGTAGCGATGCAGCAAAAGGCAAAAATGCCCAGCCTACTGTAAACACATTCAGCGCATACATAACATAGATGGCAACAGATGCAAACGCAATCGTAAAAAACAACTTGCAGCCAGATAACAGCAGTACGCCTGCAATCCATTCAGTAATTTTTAGGGGAGTGGAAAAAAAGTTCACGAGGTTGCGTTGCCAAAACTCTTGCAAGAGGCATACCGAGATGTCAACAGAGCCTCGCCAGCTAATTTGCCAAAAAATAAGCGCTGTCATAAGGATGAGGGGGAGGTTTTGTACTTGAAAGTCTTGCGACTGTATCCACGCTGATGTGAGTCCCCATAACAAAATGTCAACTAGCGGCCAGTAAAATAGGTCAGAAAGATGATGCAGGCCCTTTCTCATGACATAAAAGTAGCGAAAAAATACGCCGAGTACGCGCTCTTTGTTCATAGGTCTTTTCCTGCTATTTTGAGGAAGTAATCTTCTAAAGTTGGCTCTTCAATTTGTATGCTGACATAGGTGACTTTGGCCTGCATAAGTTGGTGTAGATATGGAGGAATGAGCTTTTCTTCAAGCATGCAGGTAATGAAGTGATGGTCAATTTCATGTGATATCCCAGCTTGAGTGGCTATCTCAGTAGCTTTTTGCATATCGTCAAGAATGGTAAGTCTAAGTCTATAGAGCGATATGCTTTTCGCTAAATTTTTGGGTAAATCATTGGCAATCAGTTTACCCTTTTTTAACACTATGACTCTGTCGCAAAGCTCTGCTACTTCTTCCATCTTATGAGAGGTAAAGAGAATTGACAAACCTGTTCGCTTTCTTTCTTCTAATAAAAATTTGCAGACATCACGCGCCACATCTGGGTCTAGTGATGCTGTGGGCTCATCAAGTAGCACAACTTTTGGATTCGTAAAGAACGCTTTTACAAGCATAAGTCGGGTAATTTGTCCTGCAGATAGCGACGATACTCGAGCTTTGATCTTGTCAGCAATGCCAAACCGCTCAAGGAGTGGGAGGGCAACAGAGAGGCC
>JAJFUY010000116.1 GCA_021372185.1 Chlamydiales bacterium
TACCGGTCCCAAATTTTCCACCTTTCCGCTTGGCACTAGTCATAGCCTTATATCTATGACTAACGCTTATTACAAGTTTCAAGGTGTCCGGTTCAAAGGGGGGCTACTTCAATTGGAAAATGCAATCTAAAACCCGGAGGGACACCGCCACAAAAAGCGAAAGACTCTTGACACTACCTTATGCAATGGGATGGCGGGAACAGATTGTACTTGAAACGAGCAATGTTCCCGGTTGGTCCGAGGATTTGGTGTCCTTCCGCGTAATTGCTCGGTTGGACGGTTTTGGTTTGCTGAGTTCAGCGGTTACGCCCAAATATGGCGGCAACACGCTTTCATGGGCCATTACGCTTAACTAAAATCCGAAGCCATCTACTCAACCCCGGCGACATGGGGCGGTTGCTTCCGGCTTCGGTAACAGGGGAGGGAGCAACCGAAATGTCGTATCCAGTCTGTTCCCGCCCCTTGGCGGCAACACTTTAAGTTGGGCAATAAGTCTTTTTCAATCATGGCGACTACTCACGCCTTGATACCTCCGACGGTTGGTTGCTCCCGTTCAACTCGCGGGAGCAACCTGTCGCGTTTTCAATTTGGGAATTTCGCCAGAAGTAGTTCAATTAGATAAAATGTTGATACACCTCACAATCAAAATAAGAATCAGATAAATGGCTAAGAAACAGAAAGACGAAATGATCATTCTCTTTGCAATTCGTCTTAAGTAAAATTTTTCTTCCATTCTAATCAGCCCGGCGACAGGGGCGGTTGCTTCCGGCTTCGGTAACCCGGTGGGAGCAACCGAAATGTCGCTATTTCATTTTTTCAAAGCGCAGTTCACTATAATCACCACCAACGGCAGGAACAAAAAGGTATACAAGACCAGCCCCGCCTTCAAATACTTGAGATTTGCCTTGTCCTTGTGTGTCAATACCCAATGCAACCCATGTAAAATTAGGCCCAACCATAACACCGACAGCCGCACGCCATCTTACCTTGATTAATAATTTACCTTCCTTAAACTTGAAATCCTTGCCATTGACGAACTGACCTTGTTTCAAGATAGTTCCATGATGGCCTAACGCTTTTACTTTAAGTGTATCTTCAGTTATTTTTCGCACCTCAATTGTATTTATTGCATCATGTTGCTTAACGGAAATATTATCTTCCGCTTCCTTCCATATCAAACGTGATAAGAAATCGGTTCCATCCGTGCTTCTATTTTTATAAACACCTTCCAACTGATGCAAATTATCAATCTGCTTAAAAGGCGCATTGTTTCGAGGTGTACTCACGGAAATACAGCCAACAATGATTATGATCATAAATATTATGAATAAAGATTTATGCATGTGTTACCTTATATTCGAAGGGGCGGTTACTTCGGGCTTCGGTCGAAAGGATGGGAAAGCCCGAAATGTCGCACCTTCACTATTTGTATGCTCTCGTTTGGGCGGGAGCATACATCGTTTTCTCCGGTTACTATAAAAATCGACTATTTTAAACACCATATCAGGATTCTTGTACATTCATTGTATCCTGCAGGTTTTTAATATATACTTGTAACTCGTTATCTATCTTTAGCCTGCTCACTTTAACTATTTTCATATAATCTTCCATGCAAAATTCCATATTCAATTCTGAGCGTACATCGGCAAGTACCGGAATTAAAAAATTACCAAGTCTTCTCATTTCTGATAAGCAATTTTGCATCAGTTCAATAAGTTTTTTCCCGCACTCATGCAAAAGTCGTTTATGATTCTCCAATGTTTGATCAAATCTCTGCCCTTCTTGAATGAATAACCTATTTAAAGAATCCCACCGCAGTTCATTCATCAATCCATCTAAATTATACTGCTCCATCAATTTCATTATTCTTCCACGCTCTTCAATGCATATATCCATAATTGATTGAAGATCAGATATTTCTTTTTTCATCAGCATAACAGGAATACGTTGCGCAGATAGCTTTAAAAATGAACTCTGCAATTCTGATGTAAATGATGATAGGCTCTTTATTGTTTTCATATCTGCTAATACGTATACTTTCTCGACAACATGCGACTGACCTGAGAACATTTCACCGACTATTTGATCTGATAAATCTGTATTAATTATATTAGCTAAAGCTATCAATGACGCTGAAATCCCATCACTCGCCTTCAGATAAACATCTTGCTTTAAAGACAATTCTCTATCTCTATTTTTTAGTTCTCTTTCGTGGAGAAATTGCTTATGTAACCTCTTGTCGTTTGCTCTATTTGTTATGATTATACCCCCTAAGGAGAGTAAGGCCCCAACTACAACACCCCAAAAGGTTGAAGGTATTTTTTCAATCAGATTAATTACGATAATGAAGTATTCC
>JAJFUY010000131.1 GCA_021372185.1 Chlamydiales bacterium
ATATATACCTCAAATTAATGAAATATATTATATCATAAAGTGTAAGCTATGTGGGTGTGCTAAAGTGTAAACCATGTCTATTGGTTGGACCGTGATTCAATCGCCCTCAGCCGGGCTCTAATTCTCTTTTGCCTGTTCCCACCGTTCCCTACGGTCACGGTGGGCTTCGCTCAGTCGTCCTCCGGACTCTAGAACAAAAAGGTCGGTATGTCTTAACGCCTTACCGAATGTGCTTGATTTTGTTGAGGCCGTTTAGGGCCGCTACGCGGTAGCCTTCTGCATAGGTTGGGTAGTTAAATACCTGGTCAATAAAGAAGTCTATGTGGGCATGAAAGTTCATGGCTACTTGGCCGATGTGGATAACTTCTGTCGCTCCACGGCCTATAACGTGGATGCCTAATAGCTCTAATGTATCGGCATGAAAGAGTAGTTTAAACATACCAACATTTGAGCCGTCAATATGCCCACGGGCAATTTCGTAGTAATACGCCCTTCCTACTTCATACCTAAAGCCTAGGGCTTTTAGGTCTTCTTCGGTGTAGCCGCAGGTAGATATTTCTGGGATACTGTATATGCCCATTGGATATACTTTGGGGAACAAATGGGTCTCGACGCCAAATGGGTGTCGAGCAGCAAGGCGCCCTTGTTCCATACTTGTAGAGCCTAAGCATGGTCCGCCAATAACATCGCCCACTGCATATATATGAGGCACTACGGTCTGAAATAGTGCGTTAACGGGAATGTAGCCTTTGCTGTCTAATGTAATACCTGAGTTTTGTAGTTGAAGTGCGTCGACATTAGCCTGACGACCTAGGGCATATAGCAAGACATCCCCTTCTGTTGTAGAGCCATCTTTAAATTGGACAACGGCCTTGTTGCCATCACGCCACACTTTTTCAGGTTCTTTATTGCCAAGTACTTTTAGGCCAATTTCTGTGAGTGCCGTCTGCAGGTGCATACCAATTTCACTATCTAATAGCGGGAGGATATGATCTCGTTTATCAACAATAGTTACCTGGGTGCCAAGTGCTGCAAAAAAGCTGGCATATTCAGAGCCAATAATACCGCCACCAAGTACGACCATAGTCTTTGGCACTTTGTTTAAGGCCAAAAGGGTGGAGGAATCTACAATCACTTCGCCATCAAATGCCACATCAACAGGACGCCTTGGCCTCGAACCTGTAGCAATAATAATAAAAGAGCCCACAATCTGGTAGCGTATACGAAACTCTTCGTCCATTACAATAAGCTGGTGAGGGTTTTCAAAACGCGCGGCACCAGTAACTAGCGTGATGTTATTTTTCTTAAACTGGCGAATAACCATGTTTTTTTCTTCTTCTATCACCTTATGCAAGCGGTAGTTTAAGTCTTGAATGGTTACTTCGTGGATGGGATGATCTTGGCCATAGAAGTTGCGGTTATTAAAATCGGTTAAGTTAACTATAGCTTCTCGTAGAGTTTTTGATGGAATAGTCCCAGAATAGAGGCATGCGCCTCCTGGAAAGGGGTCTTTTTCGATAATAACCACTTTTTTGCCGAGTTTTGCGCCTTGAATAGCCGCCTTCTGGCCTGCGGGGCCTGAACCTATGACCACCAAGTCTGCTTTTATCTCTTCCATTGCAAATTCTCCGTAATATCTTCTCTTTACATAATATAAAATTTATTTAAAATTCAAAAATGTAGTAAGCTAGAGTTAATGAGGGAAAAATGGCAAAAATCGATTTTAATAAAGTAGAGCAAAATCTCCATTTAGCCATGCATACCATGTTTGTACGCAAGCTTGCCGCCGGCAAGCAAAGCAGCAACAAGCGCGCTATTATCTTTTTTGGCCATCATATGGCAAAACCCTCTCCAAACGACTCTGTAATCCAGGCTATTAACGAATGGCGTATAGAACAAGCCCTAGCTGAGACTATTGCAGAAACTGTAGACACCCCCCTTCCTGATGCACCAATAACCGCCGAAAATGAAGATGCCGCAGAAGAAAAAGTACCAGACGATGCCTATACCGTTGCCCCCCTCTATATACTACGTAAGCACCTTTTGTGGTTTATCCGTAAACGGGTAGCCAACATCTATAAGCTGCTAGGCACCACCAAAGAAGAGATAATAGCTCTACGCAAAAAGGAAGTCTTAAGCCACGACGACAACAAACGCGTTGATGAAATCTTGACAAAAGCCAAAGAAATCAACGGTCGCCTCATGAAAAAGCTAGGCATAGACACAGACGAGGCCCTAGTAGAAAAAGAAGTGATCAAGCACAAGACTAAGCGGTTTAATATTCGTGATAGCTGGCTACCACTATAACCATATCCCCCACATCCCTTGCCCGTGCCTTTCCCCTTTCACCAATACCAATACAAAAAACAGGGCAAGGGCAAAGGCAAGGGCAAGGGCAGGGGGTTTGTTGCCCATTGCTTATTTTTGTTATCAATGGTAAAATTTTGCCATTAATCACGAGGGCATTTTGGGCTACAATAACGGAAATAACGGCATAGAAGCCGATCTAGAAGAAGCAATCTTACAGACACTATCGACTAAAGAACCACCAAGCAAAAAAAACGCCGTTCTTCCTGATAACTTATATATCTTCCCAATAGTGCGCAGACCCTTTTTTCCGGGCATGGCAGCACCTTTGATGATTGAACCAGGGCCATTTTATGAAGTGCTAAAAGCCTCCGCTAAAAGCGAAAATAAGTTCATCGGCCTTGTGATGACGCTAGAAGAAGAAATTGACATCAACCAGGTTACCTTTAAAGATTTACACCACACAGGTGTTCTTGCACGCATTTTACGCATTATCCCCATGGAGCAAGGCGGCGCGCAGGTTATCCTGAACATGGAAAAAAGAATTTCTCTACTAAAGCCCGTTAAAAAAGATAAGCACCTCCTTGCAAAAGTGGCCTACCACTCTGATGAAGTGCTCTTAAACCGCGAGCTAAAAGCGTATGCTATAAGCATTATCTCTACTATTAAAGAGCTGTTAAAGCTCAACCCCCTCTTTAAAGAAGAGCTCCAGATCTTCCTTAGCCACTCAGACTTTACTGAGCCGGGCAAGCTTGCAGACTTTGCTGTAGCCCTCACAACAGCTACACGAGATGAGCTCCAAGAGGTGCTAGACACCTACGATATCCCAAACCGTATTGACAAGGCCCTCGTACTGCTCAAAAAAGAGCTTGATCTTAGCCGCCTACAAAACACGATTAACCAAAAAATCGAAACGACGATTAACAAAAGCCAGAAGGAATTTTACCTTCGTGAGCAGCTAAAGACCATTAAGCGCGAGCTTGGTATAGAAAAAGACGATAAAACCTCAGACCGCGAAAAATTTGAAGGCCGCCTAAAAAAACGCGATGTCCCAGAAGAAGTAAAACTTGTCATTGCCGAAGAGCTAGAAAAAATTAATTCTCTCGAACCGCAATCTGCTGAATATGCCCTCTCAAGAAACTACCTAGACTGGCTGACAAACGTACCATGGGGCATTAAAAGCCCAGATATTCACAACCTTGCTGAAGCCGAAGACATTTTAGAAAAAGACCACTATGGCCTAGCAGATTTAAAGCAGCGCATACTAGAGTTTATTGGCGTGGCTAAACTTTCAGGGTCACTTAGAGGTAGTATCCTCTGCCTTGTAGGGCCACCAGGAGTAGGAAAGACAAGCATTGGTAAAAGCATTGCCCGCGCCCTCAACCGCAAATTTTTTAGATTTTCTGTAGGTGGAATACGTGACGAGGCAGAAATTAAAGGCCATAGAAGAACCTATATTGGCGCTATGCCCGGTAAAATCATTCAGGCACTCAAATTCTGCCAGACCATGAACCCCGTTATCATGCTTGATGAAGTAGATAAAATAGGCTCAAGCTATCATGGAGACCCGGCATCGGCACTCTTAGAGGTATTAGACCCAGAGCAAAATGGTGAATTTTTAGACCACTACCTAGATGTACGCTGCAACTTATCTGACATCTTATTTATTGTTACAGCAAACATGCTAGATTCTATCCCAGATCCCCTTGTAGACCGCATGGAAGTGATGCGACTTTCAGGCTATATCATGGAAGAAAAGTTAGAAATTTCTAAGCGCTACCTTATCCCCAAAAATAGAAAGCACATGGGGCTAAAGGCAAACCAGGTAGAATTTACAAAGCCTGCTATGCGCCAGCTTATTAATGGCTATGCAAGAGAATCTGGCGTACGAACGCTAGAAAACAACATCAAAAAGATACTGCGCAAAATTGCGCTTGAGATTGTGCGTGCTGAAGAAGCCATTCCAGTAAAAAAACGCTCCGTAAAAAAAGCTCCTCCTCAAACTACCTATACTATTACGCCAGAAGAGCTGCAGAAGTATGTAGGAAAGCCCGTCTTTCACTCAGATAGAATCTATGAACAAACACCCGTTGGCATATGCACAGGCCTTGCCTGGACATCTATGGGAGGAGCTACGCTCTATGTAGAATCAATAAGAGTGCCAGGAGAAAAAACAGAGATGAAGCTTACAGGCCAAGCCGGCCAAGTGATGAAAGAATCATCAGAAATTGCCTGGAGCTACCTTCACGGTGCGGTTCATAAATACGCTACAGGCTATACGTTTTTTGAAAAGTCACAAGTGCATATGCATATCCCAGAGGGGGCCACACCAAAAGATGGGCCATCTGCCGGCGTGACTATGGTAACATCACTTTTGTCACTACTACGTAATGAACCAGTGGCCCAAGATTTATGCATGACAGGTGAGCTTACGCTCACAGGCCGCGTGCTCCCTATTGGCGGTGTAAAAGAAAAGATAGTCTCAGCTAAGCGCTCAGGCCTTAAAGTAGCCATATTCCCAAAAGACAACCTCCGAGATGTTGAAGAGCTATCGGCCGAAATTAAAAAGGGCATCACCATCCACTTTGTTGAGCACTACGACGAAGTATTTAAAATTGCTTTTCCACATGCGGAGATGCCTGCTATATGATCTGGTCTGAAGCCTGCAAAAAAAAATGGATTGACCCTGCCAATATCGAAGCCAAAGTTTTGGAGCTAAAAAGCCAAAATAAACGCATCGTGACTATAAATGGGTCATTTGACCTTATGCACGCCGGGCACCTTTACATTATATATGAAGCAAAAAAGCAAGGCGACATCCTGATTGTTGCCTTAAACACTGATAGCTCCATCAAGCGCTACAAAAGCCCCACGCGCCCGCTTGTCACACTAAAGTACCGCCTAGAGCTTATGAGCGCCCTAGAGTTTGTAGATTATGTGACCTGGTTTGACGAAACAGACCCCCGCATCCTCCTGTCAAAAATTCGCCCCGACATACATGCCAACGGCATAGAATACGGCGAAAACTGCATAGAAGCC
Organism: Chlamydiales bacterium; assembly: GCA_021372185.1. GTDB lineage: Bacteria > Chlamydiota > Chlamydiia > Chlamydiales > FEN-1388 > SZAS-7. The sequence continues at coordinate 5,347 of JAJFUY010000131.1, forward strand.
GAAACGGTAAAACAATACGGCGGCAAAATCCATTTAGTAGACCGCATCGACGGCCTTGCCACAACTGACCTCATTAACAAAATTCGGGCGGAGTAACTTTCCGTTTTGTTTGGAGTGACTCGTTTTAACGAGTTTTTTTTTAGGTCGATTTATCGACCGTATCTAGTTTGTGCGTACGGCCGATGAATCGGCCTCACCAAAGACTCGTTAAAACGAGTCACTCCAAACAAAACAATCGATCACGTCTTGCGTTTGCGTTTAATGTTTCATTCTGGCATTCTACCGAGCAAAAAACGAACACTACACTCTCTATGCGTCTTGTCTGGACAACCGAAAACGCTGATCATTTCCGCGCCTTTTGCACCTTCTTGCAAGCAAAAGCCATCACCTTTACCACTGAAGAACAAGTGGCACGAGACTGGTCCTCAGACGCATATGGCACACAAAAGTTCCTACTCTGGATTACTGACGAAGACCAAGTTGATGCCTGCACGCACTGGCTTGTAAAGTTCATCGACAACCCTCAAGATCCTGAATTTCATTCACCCTCTGTTATTCCTGCTGTTACCCCACGTAAAACTCAAATCTCATCCACTGTCACAGAATACCTAGAACAGCGCCTTCGCCGCCCTATCGTTACACGAGACGAAGAGATTAAAAAAGAATTCAGCGGCCATATTAGGCTTACTGCGTTTGTCATTCTGTTATGTTCATTGCTTTTCTTATATGAGTTTTTCTATGAAAGAAACGCCAAAGCCACGCCAACAGATGTAAAGCAAGAATTTCTGGGAATGAGTCCCATACAAAAAAATCTGCTGTTTGATTATCCACAGTCATACCAGCTGCTTGATAAAATTGTGTTGCTCTACGGCCCAAATGCCTTAAATAAGCCACAAGACCTTCCGGAACCTGGTAAATTTTTGTACCGAGAATTTCAGAAGGTGCCGGTATTTACAGGCTTTTATCCCTACATAATCACCTCGTGCGAAATTGCCTTAGGCAAAACCCCGACAAAAGTTGTGCCCCTTCAAGATGTCACGCCAACGATGTTTGAAAATATTAAAGAAGGACAAGTGTGGCGCCTTTTTACCCCGGCACTCCTACATGTAGGCATTTTGCACCTCTTTTTTAATATGATCTGGGTGCTTTTGCTCGGAACTCAGATAGAGGCTCGCATTGGCTCCTTCAAATTTTTAGCGCTTATCTTGATTTCAGGCATATTCTCAAACGTTGGCCAGTACCTTATGAGCGGCCCTAATTTTGTAGGCTTTTCTGGCGTTATCTGTGCCATGGCCACCTACATACGCGCCCGCCAGCAAGTAGCGCCGTGGGAAGCATACCAGATGTCTTCTAGCACATTTGCATTCATCATGTTCTTTATTGGCGTGATGGCGCTCTACTCTTTTGTAACATTTTTCTTTCAGGTGTTTCAAAATTACTCGCTGCCATTTGGCATTGCCAATACAGCTCACCTTGTAGGAGCAATAACTGGCTGGTGCCTAGGAAGGATGCGTTTCTTTTCTTGGCAACTACACAATTAAATGATATAAACAATCAATTAGTAAAAAAATGGGGATTTTATGCTCGATCAATACCGTCAAGATCTAAACTCAGATAACGATCATCTGGGAGAAGGCCGTTTTCAAATGAGCCGTCGCAAGGTAGTGCTTACACTTGCTACTGCTGCTATTGCTTTACTCTTTTTTCTCTTTATCGTTGGAGCCTTCCGCTCTGAAGATGATGTAGCCGCAGACAAAGAAACCACAACAGCTGTGGCATCTGAGCTTGTAGACCTTCAAGCACGCGTTGAAAAGCTTGAGCAGATGGTTCAAGGATCACCAGTACTCGCCTCTCGTGCTGCTACTCAAGAAGTAAACTCTACACCCTTGAATGACAACACCTTAAAGCAACTTATTGCATCTAATGCCATGGATGACCAAATCATCAATGAGCCAGATGCTCCAGAAGCGGGTTCTGATGCAAGCACTCCTCCTGTCGCACAGCCTCAAACACAAATTGCACAGGCAGCCCCTGTTGTAAAAGCGGCAGCACCAAAGATGTATACTATTCAAAAAGGTGATACACTTTCTAAGATTTCACAAAAATTTTACGGCACAACCAAGAAGTGGAAAAGCATCTATGATGCCAACCGCGACCGTATTAACAACATCAATAACCTAAAAGTTGGTTCGCAAATCGTCATTCCTGAAGATGCTGCAAAGTAATTTTTTTTTAGTTTCTGATATATTCTAGGGCCTATTTTTATAGGCCCTTATTTTTTTGCTTGCACAATCTTTTATAATTTACTATAGTCACTCTCAGATGATTGAATGCATATATTAGGATGTCCGATATGGTTTTAAGTACTAACAACAGCCATACTCATCTCCAAAATACTGAAACATATGCATTTGATACGCTATATAGACCCTTACGCCCAAAAGGCCTCCTTATTCATGTTGGCCGCAGAATTGTTGTGGTAATTGAGGTCAGCAAAAGAACTATCCAGATCTTCTTTCATAGTATGGAACAGCTAAAAGAGTTCCTCGATCGCCAAAGTACCGGTTTACTGTCGGCAACACGAGTCTTCTTCTCTCACATTGCCCACCCCACCCCACAAAGCGCTCACACCCACTATCCACTAAGACGCGCCCCTGTGTGGAAAATGCAAAACCCAGAGCGTGCATGCAAAAAAGTCTCCTACTTTGATCTAAAGAGCGCCCCGCTACTAAAAATACAAAAAACCGCACTTAAAACACTTACCGGCAAAGACCCAGTATCAACAACACAGTTTGGTGCTGCCATCCCAATCGGCTCATCTTGCTGCTTTATGTCATCGGTCCTTCAGGCTTTAAAGCCAAGTAAGCACTTTAGAGCCCGCCTCAAAGCAAGCGAACTCAAATCTATGCCAGTGGTACAAGAACTGAAAAAACTCTACGCCATCATCGAAGGCAACAGATGCCCCAAGCGCGACCTAACAGGCGCCGAAGTTGACCACTTCCGTAAAACATGTATAGAATCAGGCTTTCAGGTAGATAGCGAGATTTGTCAGGAAGACACCTCTCATTTTTGCCAGTTTCTCTTAAGCCAAGTAGGCTTTGAAGAATTCCCCATCAAAGAACAGATCAGCCATACTTTTAGCGTGCCAGAAGCCAATATCTTCAATCCAGCCCTCCCCATACGTGAAAACATGGTAGTGCTACAGGTAGCAGAGTCAAAAGTAGCTAATCTTCAAGCTCTTATCACAGACCGCCCAAGCACGTTAGTCTTTGAAAAGCAACTAGTTGAAAAAGACTTAAGCGAAAAAGAAATCCTCACCGACGACATCATCCAAAAGCTCCAAGTACTGCAAAATCAAGAAATTGTACCTATAAAAGAGACAAAGCTCTTTGACAGCACCAACTACCCCAAAGTGCTCCCAATCTACCTAGAACGTAACGGCTTTGACCTAAAAACAATGAAACCCGTTGCCTATTTAGATAAAATCACCCCCGATGCCCGCATCTACTTTGCAATAGCGGATAAACCCGACGAGC
>JAJFUY010000143.1 GCA_021372185.1 Chlamydiales bacterium
TGGACGAACCAATGGTGTTTCGGTTGTTCTGCCAAGGGCATCGCCGAGTAGCTACGTTCGGAAAGGATAAGCGTTGAAAGCATATAAACGCCAAGCCTCCCTCAAGATAAGATATCCCAATCAGGCACCACGGAGACTACGTGGTAGATAGGTCGGAGGTGGAAGCACAGCAATGTGTTCTAGCTGACCGATACTAATCAGCCGATTGGCTTGACCTTTCTTTTTTGCAAGGAAAGAGGTCATGAAATACAAGTCAAAGAAAGAGTTAGCAAATGAGAGTCATCGCTCTAACGCGAGATTCTTAAGCGTCTTTCTTAACCAATGACAATTTGGTCAATAACTAGACATTCAACTGCTCTTAAAGAGCGGTATTCAAGTTTGCTTGGTGGACATAGAGAGAGGGACACACCTGATCCCATCCCGAACTCAGCAGTTAAGCCTCTCTTCGCCGATGGTACTATACACAAGAGTATGGGAGAGTAGGTCACCGCCAAGCTTTTCTTCCTAGGCCTCAATGAGAAATCATTGAGGCCTTTTTTTATTTGATACCCATAGGAGCCTTCGGCTACCTATGGGCTAATCAAAGACCGGCACCTATACGGTGCCATTTTTTTATACACCTTATTGTTGCCAACGATGCTATTGAAAGCACCGTAGGTGCTTGTCTATGATTAGCCCATAGGCAGCCGTAGGCTTCCTATGGGAAGCTGTGAATATATATAATAGTCCTACGGAGTAGGACGTCTATAAATTTGTGTGCCGTAGGTAAACGTTAATTTTTCGCAAAAGCTATCCTAAAATCAAGCATGCATGACGTCCTACTCCGTAGGACAAATATAAACCCTCTTGATACCCATAGGAGCCTACGGTACCTATGGGCTAATCATAGATAAGCACCTACGGTGCTTCTGGCTAAATCTAAACAACCATCGTTGGCAATAATAGCGTGTGTTAAAAAAAGCACTGTAGGTGCTTGTCTATGATTAGCCCACTGCCAACGGCTGTGGGAATACAGGTGTTTTGTATTTTGTCCTCGGTTGAGAGGACGTCTTTTTGTAACGAAGATTGTAAAAAAAATTACATCGGTGGTACACTGAAAAATAGGTAACAATAAGGACATGAAGTTATGAATAACGCGAATAACAAAAATGTAACATTGAAAGTGGAATATCACTACTCCTACTTTTGGCTTATTTTTTGGGTGATTTTCTTTTTCCCGGTAGCGCTTGTTTTGCTACTTACAGGTATTAGCTTTCCTCTAAAAGGTACGATGTATAGCGTCTCTTACAAAGGTTCACGTTTTTGGCTAGGATTTTGGACAATTGTCTTTTTTCCCATCATGTTTATACTGTTATTTTTGAATGGCTTAACAGTACATGCAAGTGATATGTCATGTATCAACTGCACGCCTAAAGAATAATTCTGCAGAAGATTTACGTATTCTTTATATTTCTACACTACACTATACTCTTGGTCTAATTTCAAGGGTATAGGTGTATGAAAAAAGTTTTTTGCAGCTCAGTATTTGCTCTTCTTTGCGTCTTTTTTTTAGCTCAAGCCAACACAACTTCTGACTATAGAGGCTTTGTCATACATAAGTCTGTCGATATACCAGAATCACACTGCACCCTTGTAGAACTCGAGCATACAAAAACAGGCTTGCAAGTAGTTCACATACAAAATGATGACCCAGAAAATTTCTTTGCTATTTGCTTTCGTACGCATCCCACAAAGTCTCACGGTGTTCCTCATATATTAGAGCACAGTACCATTCAAGGCTCAAAAAAATTTCCTGTGTCAAATGTCTTTACGCATATGAATAAGCGTAGCTTTGCCACCTTTATGAATGCCCTTACTGGCCATGATCTTACCATGTATCCCGCTGCAACGCAGAATGAAGACGATTTTTATAACTTACTAGATGTCTATTCAGATGCCGTGTTTCACCCTCTTCTAAAACCAGAAACTTTTGCACAAGAAGGCTGGCGCCTTGAGTTTGAAACCTTTGATGATCCGACTACTGATCTTGTCTACAAAGGTGTTGTATATAACGAAATGAAAGGCCATCTTACCTCGCATCATGTGCGCCTTGTACGAGAGATAACAGCAAGATTATTACCTGATGTACGAGGTGATGTATTTGCTGGCGGTGACCCTAAAAATATCCCAGAGCTTACCTATGATGAATTTGTGCAGTTTCATAAAGACAACTATCACCTGGGCAATAGCCTCTATTATTTTTATGGAAATCTTCCGCTAGAAAAGCATCTTGATTTTTTAGTAGATACTGTCATTGGAAACCAAAGTGAAAAGAGTAACTCTTTGCCACCGGTACGAGAATTGCAGCCACGATTTACAACTAGTCGCCACTACGAAATTCCCTATCCGGTGACTGATTCAACCCAAGACAAAACGGTAGTAGGTGTGAGCTATCTGACCACACGGCATACAGACTATCAAGAAGTTTTAGCGATGCAGTTGCTAGATTATATGCTGATGGGCCTTGATATAAGTCCAGTAAAGGCAAAGCTTTTAGAATTGGGTATTTGCAAATCGGTGGATACTTACATAGATACTTCTAAAGAAGAAATTCCTTTTATTTTTATCTTTGATGGCTGCTCAGATGACCAGGCAAAAGCGGCTGTTGGTGCACTTACACAAGCGCTACAAGATGTTGTAGCGTCAGGTATCTCTTCTGATTTATTAGAAAGAGCCATTGTGCGCTTTGAACTGGACGAAAGTGAATTAAAAAAGGGCTCTGGACCAGTTGGTTTATCCTATTTACGTTCAACCGCAGTAGAAAAGCTTAATGGTGGCTTAGCTCAAAACGGTCTTACCCTAAGGTCACAGCTTGCGGCTTTACAAAAGCATGTAGAATCTCACCCTAATTATTTTGCAGAGCTTATTCAAAAGCACTTTTTAAATAATACACATAGAGTATCGGTTATACTTACTCCAAGTCTTGATTTTACAAAAGAGGAGCAAGATCAAGAAAAAATTACTCTCAAAAACATAAAAGCTGCTTTAACTCCCTCTCAAAAAGATGAAATCATAGCCCAGTCACGTCGCTTAAGACAAGAGGTAGAAACACTTGATATACTTCCCACAATAACTCTTGAGAGTGTAGCTCGTGATGTAGCACCTATTGAAATTGTGCAGGAAAATGTCGCCTCTTTAGAGGTTTTTCATCATCCCGCATTTACAAATCATATTACCTATGTCACTCTTGAGTATGCACTGCCACAACTTACTGAAGAAGAAGCCTGGCATTTAGGGCTCTATACCTATTTACTACCCAAGCTTGGAACGAATTCTCGTGGCTATAATGACACTCTTGCGCTGGTTGCTAAGCATACAGGTGGTATTGGAGTAAACACGGTAATGCATCAACGTACAGATGGCATGTATCCTACCCTTAAAATTTCAGGGTATGCGCTTGATCGTAAGGCCGATATCCTCTTTGACCTTATGTATGACACTATAACAAGTGCCGATTTTTCAGATACTGCACGTATAAAACAGCTTCTTGTAAAAAGAGCCGGAGATGTAGACTCGACCCTAACGCAGATGGCAATGAGCTTTGCAACAGAGAAGTCACTCTCTTTTCAGTCGCCTGAAGGTCAGATCATCAGTCGTTTAGACGGTGTAGAGCACTGCCTAGAGCTCCTTAGGCTGTCTAGTAACTTAGATCAAGAGCTTCCTTGCCTTATTGAGAAATTGCAAAATCTGCAAAAAAAGATCTTGCCGCAAGCAAAAATGAGTTTAATAGTAGTCTGCGATGATGAGGCCTACAAGGCTCACCGTGATCTTAAATTTGGTAAATTGCATACACTCCCTGTAACAGATAGTACCCCATGGAATATATCTGGAGCCACACAAGTGCCAAATGTTTCTACTTTTAGCTATCATATAGCCTCGCCCGTTGCTTTTAATGCTAGAGCTTTTCGTACCATAACATTTAGTCCCTATTTGTTGTTGGCATCAGAGCTTATTACAAACACGCATCTCTTTCCGCGAATTCGAGAACGTGGTGGAGCCTACTTTGCAGGGGCTGGTTATGACCCGACAACTGGCGATTTTGCATTCAAAACATACCGTGACCCTAATATCACTAAAACAAATGAGGCTTTTTCTGAAGCTATTGCACAACTTGTCAACGGAGATTTTACAGAAGATGACGTACAGTCTGCCAAAATTGGTCTTTTACAAATGATTGATAAGCCTGTGCACCCCTCACAGATGGCCTATATTGGCTATAAGCATCTTTGCCTAGATCGCTCACTAGAAGAGCGAAATGCCTTCAGGCATGCCCTACTGGCTGCTAATCGCGCTGACATTATGCGTGAGGCATCATTACACTTACAGCTACCATTTGCCAATAGTGTTTTTGTAACTTTTGCCTCAAAAGATATGTGTGAATTTGAAATAAAGTAATGCTCGTATTTCATTCATTATAAATGAGTTATGCACTCGCTCTTTAGACTTTTATGCAATTATCTTGATTGCAAAAGTATGTAGAGCGTATGTGTTACCAATATATAAACCATGTCTGATGAAGTGATGAAAAAATACCATGAGCAGAATAGATCCAACAAACCCGTCATCTTTTGAGCCGAGTGAGGCAAGAGGTCCAACAGGAAGTTCTCGAACTCTTAGCTTTATTGAAACGCTTTCAACGACAACTCGTGAAAGCCCGGATTTTGCAAGAAAAGCAGCTAGCTTTTCATTCAACGGCATTCAGAATGAAAATGTGGTAGTGGCATTTGCAAAAATGACCGTGCAAACAATAGGGGATTGTGGTGTCCATATCTAAGGATATTACACAAGAGCTTGATAAATCAGTTACTCAAGATCTCTCTGAGGTAGCGCGCACCCTTGCCGAAGAACGGCACGTGCCAAACGACCCGTTGCAAAGTGTAAGCGTACTTACAACAAAGATAGAGCGAGAGCTTAGCCAGTGCATGCTGCTGGCAAAGACGCGCATTCGTACCGGCTTTGGCTTTTGTGTTGACGCTGTAAAAGAGATGGCAAGAACAGATACCACAATCGATCTTGATGCTTTAAAAGAAAATGTGGAAGTGGCTTTTTCTCGCTTTGAATCTGTCGCTATGGCCAAAGACATGTGTACGCAGGTAATGCAAGGGACCTCTTGGAAATCACTTCTTGGTCTAGATGAAACAAGCATGCAGCTTTTATACAAAGGCGCTAAAAAACTTTTTGATGCTCTAAAGTATCCTGAGGCAGAAGCTGCCTTCTTCTTTTTGACAACAATTGACTATGCTCAATATGCCTTTTGGCTTGGTCTTGGGCACGCCGCCTTCCAGCTAGACAACATAAACCAAGCTATTAACGCCTATGAAATGGCAGACGCTTGCCAACCGGGATCAACATGGCCACACATCTACATGGCAAATTGCTTTGAAACCTTGCATGATTATGATGAGGCGCTTATCTCCCTCCAAAACGCTGAGAAAGAATTACTCTCAAATCCCGATAAAGACGAAAACCTCCTCTACGACATCCAAAATCGTATCAGCCTTCTGAAAAACAAAAAGTGAACGTTACCTACACACTTGAAGTGTATACTATAAATCCAAGGGTGCTAGGACCCGATGAGCATTATGAAAAAGAATGCATCGTACGCGTACCTCCAAACCTGTTTGATTTATACTATCATGGATCGCGTAGGGACAATGCCTATTCTCGCGCTGTAAAGTCTATATGTGCGTCGAAAATGCCGTTGATGCCAGATGGAGTGCAGCTTGTCTGTTGGCAGCCTTTAGAGTGCACATTTGATTGTAATCCCAAACACGAATCGGTTTTAAAAATTTTGGAACGCATTTTTACGGCAGCTGAAAAGGCCTTGCTCGAACAGGCTCAAGTCCTGCCCCAAAGAAATGATGCGATGGTTGCAATGTGGAAAAGAATCGGCCTGTACGATGAGGGTATGGGGGAATTACCGCTCGTTTTATTGCAAAGAAACCATGAGCGCACATCTTCTCGAAAAAAAGTAGCGTGTGAGTTTGAAGAGATATCTCTTCCAGAAAAAAATTTTTCTGTGACGACGCGCATTTGGGTAAAACCAGAATTCATAGAAATCGCAAAAAAAGTAGCCACGCTCATTACCCATATAGATACACGATATGCTGCCAGCATTCCCGAACCCAAATACAGCAACCAACCATCACCCACACTTCAGTTAGAGCGCCTCTACGATTCACCAAAAGCCTATATCGAAACCCAAAAAAATATAACCGATGACATGTCTTTAGACATCACTCTCGACCTCCTTATCCGCCTAATCTCAACCAAATCTACCCGCAACTACTGGGCGTAAAGACTAATGTCTTCATCTTATTCTTATTCTGTTTTTAATCGCGTCAAAAAGACAGACTAAGACTAAGACTAAGATTAAGAACCTCTTGCAAAACTCTGGCGCTCGGCAAAAACGCCCTTTTAAGCCATTTTGCCCCCAGCCCCCTCGCCCTACTCACTTGAGTATGGTGCTCGGGGGCTGGCTACGGTCGCTAAAGCGACGGGCAAACTGGCTTAAAATCATCGTTTTTGCCGAGGGCCCGAGTTTTGCAAAAGGTTCTTAAGATCAGAAAAATCCTTAAGTTGACGCCATTGGCAGCAGATTTGTGGGCCGTAGGTCCACGCTTATTATTAGCCCACACTGTAGCGACGCAGGTGCAAAGTGTGGGAACCAACGTAATTGAAGTTTAGAGCCACTTTAGTGGCTGCGTGAATTTTTTTACAATTTCCCCATAGTTTGCGCCAAGGCGCTACACAATGGGTAAATAATAAGTCGCCACATTCGTGGCTCTAAATATTAATTACATGAGGTTCCCACGGTTTGCCCCTGCGGGCCTGCACCATGGGCTAATAATAATCGTGGACCTACGGCCCACAAATTTGTTTATTTTTAGTAGCTGAGGGCCAATATTTTCCTGACATGTTGTCCCAGGGCAACTTCGGTGTGGGAATTACTTAAAGTTTGTTGATGAGCTGGCATTGGGGGCAGCGGGAGAGCTGTTTTTGGGTGTCTTCGAGGTAGTGGAAGTAGCAAAATTCGCATGTTTTGTGGGCTTGGGTAAATTGCACCACTTCTTTTTTGCGCGTGGCAAGCCAGATGCCAATAACTACAAATATGCTTATGGCCAGGTACAACACGCAGGCAGATTCTGGGGCTATCTCAATCATTTTAAAAAGCCTTTTATCTCATCTCCGCTACAGCAAAAGACAAGCGTTATCCTGCCAGTTATTTGGTTTTCTGAAAAGGGTTCAAACGTAATTTCGTCAATCAGCTTATCGGCACATGCTTGAAGCCTTTTATCAAGGAGAACCTGTTCTCTTTCGTGGCGTATGATGTGACCGGTTGCGCCATCTACTGTCACTTTATATTCTATAGGCAGATGATTTGAGGTGAGGGCAAAACGGCCAAGGCTTTCATAGGGGCCTTTATCCCGAAAATTCTTTGAGCCATCTTCTAGGAGCGTTAGTTTTTTGAGGTCGTGAGATAATTTAAGCTGTAGCGGATACATTTTGGCGGCCCAGGTTGATTTGGGTGCAAGGTCTGCTATGTCAGCATCACTAAATGCAGTTAACGAGTTAGGGGGAAGATGTGTAGTTTCTAGCTCATATTTTGATGGGGGATTCAAAAGCGCAAGGTTCATGGCCTTGTATTCAGATTCTGGAATAGTGGCTAAGAATGTTTTATGAGATACATCTTCTGCATCTATAACTTTGGCCTCTGTAATAGGTTCAGCATCTATGGCAACATTAAGTGGCAGCATTTGGGGTGTGTTTTCTTGGTAATCATTAAACCGTATACGAAAGGTGCCAAAAAGCACGAGATGAAATAAAAGTGAATAGAAGAGTGCCTGTAAAAGTGCTTTATCTAGAAAAGATTTAGAAGCATGTACAGTCAGCATTGCTTTTTATACCTTTGGCTTAAATGCAAGGCGAATGCGCGGTGAGCACTCTTGCACCTGAGAAAAAAGCCGCAAAAACTGGCCGTAGTCTACACGTCTATCAATGCTTAACACTATTGTGGGGACACTTGTGGCATTTTGTTCTTTCATAGCCGTAATCAGTTCTTTTAGGCGCTCTTGCACTGATGCCATGTCTACAATTTCTTTTTTTGACCCTAAGTAAATCACGTTGTCGCTATCCATAATCACAATAAGCTGCGCAATTTTTGCAGGCTGATCACAGGCTAGTTGTGGAGTTTCGATAAGTAAAGACTTTAAGGGCAAAATTTCTGAGGTAACAAGAAAAAATATGAGCAATAAAAAGATAACGTCCACAAGGGGCGTTAAATCTATCAAGTTTAAACAGGGTTTAAGACGTGGTTGAAAGCGCATAAGTACTCTTAGTTCGCACGAGATTCTAAAAGGTCTACAACTTCAGCGGCTGTTGCCTGCATCTCTACTGTCACGCCCTCTATCCGGCTAATGAGATAGTTATAGGCAATAACAGCCGGTATTGCTACTACAAGGCCAGCAGCCGTAGTCATAAGGGCATATTCCATAGCCTCACCAATTTGCGTAGCTGATATTTCAACAAGACTCGATACGCGCATTTCACCAAAGGCTTTAATAAAGCCAATAACTGTGCCAAGTAATCCAATTAAAGGGGCAATGTGGGCAATGATAGAAAGTATGCGCGCATTTTTTTCCATCTTGGCAATTTCGACTAAGCCGCGAAGTTCCATGGCGTTTTCAATATATTCTATAGGCCGCGTATGCTTACAGAGGCCCGCTTTTACAATATTGGCTACAGCTCCGCCTTGGGTTTCACAAACATTCATGGCTTCAACAATATTGCCATCAAGAATTTCTTGGCGCACTCTAAAAAGTAAGGGGGCAGTATCTGTATCAATCTTTTTGAGGTAGAGAACGCGCTCAAAAAACACGCCCGCGGCAAGTATTGAGCAAAATATGATGACAACAAGCACCATGTTTACATGGGCAAGCCAGTTTCCAAGATCTTGTAAAATCAACCACACACTATTCGAATCCATAATTGTCCTCTAATTTTTTTGCAGCTCTTGCTGCCCACTCTCCGCCCTTTTTGGCGCATGTCTGAAGCTGTCTAAAGGCTAAATCTCGTCTTCCCTTATCTTCATAAAGCTCAGCTCTTAAGAACATCGCATGAATACGGGTAGCAGATGCGCTATGCTCGTTAATTACCGTCGACAATAGCATCATAGCCTTATCAAGTTCTTTACATTTACGATGTACTTGAGCTTTAGCAATGAGTATTTCTAACGTAAGATCTTGATTTTCTTCATCAGTAACTGCCGCTTGGGCTTGCTCCAGTAATTTGAACGCCTCGTCATACGTTCCTTCCTTACTTTTGCTTTGAGCCAAATCAAGCAGAGCTAAAATAAGAGACTCGCCTTTTGTATGTCCACTTTTTGCTGCATATTCTACCAGATTGGCAAGTTCTTCACGAGCCAGGCTTTCATTTCCCTGCAAAAGATGTGCGCGAGATTTTAAAAACGAAGTTTTTTGCCAAAGTTGAGGTGAAATATTGGTTTTTTCTTTAATCCGGTTGCATCCATCTACCACCTCAGTAAAATTAGCAAGGGTAAAATGCGTCTGAACTTTTGCATATTCGGCCTCATATAGACGTTCTATAAAATGTGCTCGCATTTGGATAGAAAGATTGGGGGCCAGAGTGTTGCCTTGATTGATAGCTGCATCAAGAGAGGTAATAACTTCTTGCAGTGTTTTTGTTTGGGCGGCTGATAAACTATTTTGAGGGCATTCTTCCCTATTTTGCTGAGCTACAAAAATGGCTGCAAGTACACCAAATGGGCTATCAGCATAAGATATTGGCATTTTTTTTAGGTGGCCTATAGCCTGGATATCACCTGAGGCATACTGCTGTTCTGAATAGTGCCTCCAGTAAGCCTCCGGAGCATAAGGTGATTGAGGGTAGTCTTGGCACAGTTCAATAAAAAATGTTTTAGAATTGAGAATTGAACCCATAAAAAAGAGCACTTCATCGCGATGCGCAGCATGAGGGTAATCAGCCTCGAGTATAGAAAAGGCGGTCAGCGCGTTTGAATGATCGTTCATGTGCCAAGAGAGAAGCGCTTTTTGAAAGAGCACTTCAGCAAAGTAGGGGCTATCAGGATATTTTTGTAAAAATTGATTGCAAAGCCATATGGCTTTTTCATGCGATGCTTTTTTGTTCACTTTGCAGACTTCACAAGAGCTTACTATGTAGAGCCAATGGCTTCTTTCGATGAGATCTGGGTTTTTTTGAACAAGCAAGGCATTTTCAACGTACTCGCAAGCGGTTTCTGGCGTGTTTTTGTCTAAACAAAAAAAGATGATTTTTTCAAAGAGGGGGTAATAGATCTCTAGTGAATTTGACTCTTGCAGC